>NZ_NFJG01000002.1:0-96475 GCF_002159755.1 Bacteroides sp. An269 | reverse complement strand
CTGACGAAGAACAGGAGCGAAAAGAACCAAAAAATCGCCCAAAGCACACACGAAAACGGATACATCAAGCCAAGAAATACTTTTTGGAGAAATTCAAAACAGCTTCTTAATAAGAGCCCGATTTCTATCCCTACTGCCAAACAAAAAATGCGGAAGAACTCCGACACCCGATTAACGATAATCTTTGTGTCACCGTGCTTCCGCATTCTATTTATTGCGTATAAAGCTGCAGCCTATTTGCAATTACCGGTACAACGTGGTTTGATTTGTTTAAAGAAATCATTTCCCTTGTTATCCACCAGAATAAATGCCGGGAAGTCTTCTACTTCAATCTTCCAAATAGCTTCCATACCCAGTTCTGGATATTCCACACACTCGATGCTCTTGATGTTGTTCTGTGCCAGGATAGCAGCAGGACCACCGATAGAACCCAAATAAAAACCTCCGTGTTTCTTGCAGGCATCGGTTACAGCCTGGCTACGGTTTCCTTTAGCAAGCATAATCATACTACCTCCATGACTCTGGAACAAATCCACATACGGGTCCATACGTCCTGCTGTAGTCGGTCCCATTGAGCCACAAGCCATTCCTTTCGGGGTCTTTGCCGGACCAGCATAATAAATCGGATGGTCTTTGATGTATTGCGGAAGGTCTTCACCTCTATCCAGACGTTCTTTCAACTTGGCATGAGCGATATCACGTCCTACGATAATCGTACCGTTCAATGACAGGCGGGTTGCTACCGGATATTTGTCAAGTTCGGCAAGAATTTCTTTCATCGGACGGTTCAAATCTATTTTAACCGCATTTCCTTCTCCTGCCTGACGCAATTCTTCCGGAATCAGTTCGCCTGGATTCGAATCCAGCTTTTCAATCCAGATACCGTCTTTGTTGATTTTACACTTGATGTTACGGTCGGCCGAACAAGACACTCCCAAGCCTACCGGACAAGAAGCACCATGACGAGGCAAACGGATAATGCGTATATCGTGTGCATAATACTTACCACCGAACTGTGCACCCAATCCAATATTATGAGCTTCTTCCAATACTTTCTTTTCCAACTCCACATCGCGGAAAGCGCGTCCGTATTCATTGCCCGTAGTAGGCAGGTTGTCGTAATAATGGGTAGAAGCCAATTTCACCGTAAGCAAATTCTTTTCGGCAGAAGTACCGCCAATGACAAAAGCGATATGATAAGGAGGACAAGCCGCAGTACCCAGCGTTTTCATCTTTTCTACCAGGAACGGAACCAACGTAGCAGGATTCAGAATTGCCTTGGTTTCCTGATACAAATAGGTTTTATTAGCAGAACCTCCACCTTTGGTTACGCACAAGAATTCATATTCCATACCTTCGGTAGCCTCAATATCGATTTGCGCCGGAAGATTGCAACGGGTATTCACTTCTTCGTACATGCTGAGTGGCGCATTTTGCGAATAACGCAAGTTGTTTTCGGTATAAGTCTTATACACTCCCAGTGACAATGCTTCTTCGTCGCAATAACCGGTCCATACCTGCTGGCCTTTTTCTCCGTGAATGATTGCCGTACCGGTATCCTGGCAGAAAGGCAATACACCTTTGGCAGCCACTTCGGCATTGCGCAAGAATGTCAGTGCTACATACTTGTCGTTTTCGCTTGCCTCGGGGTCGTGCAAGATTTTTGCCACTTGCTCGTTGTGTGAACGGCGCAACATAAATGAAACATCGTGGAAAGCGGCATTTGCCATAGCTGTCAGACCTTCCTTTTCCACTTTCAGAACAGGTTTTCCCTCAAACTCGCTTACAGAAACATAATCTTTTGTAAGCAGATAGTATTCAGTAGTATCCTTACCTTTTTCGAACATCGGCTGATACTTGAATTCTGGAGTTGTTGCCATAATCGATAAGATATTAATTGTTAGTTATTACGTGTGAGCAAAGTTACAAAGTATTATTGAAATATTTCCTTAAATAAACGAGTTTTTCAAGTTTCTACAAAAAGTTTTTCTCGTCTTGATGTTTCCGTTTTCAAAAGAGTTTCTGAAATTCACTCGCTTGCCCGAAGCAAGTCTTTCATCAGCACATCGGTTCCTGGGAAACCGGTGTATTGGTCTTGCAGCTTGCCATCATAGCTGATTACCAGATAACCCGGTATGGCTTTTATGCCATACGTCTGACACAGGTAATCCCATTGTTCTTTTTTCAGGCGATAATGTACTCCTTTGATATCCGTAATAGCCGTCTTCCACTCAGCTTCAGGTGAAGAAGGTCCGGTCAGATAGATATACACGATATCTTTCGATGCCAGTTTTTTCTTTAAATCGCGAATGGCAAACATGCTCTTCCGGCACGGTCCGCACCATGTTGCCCAAAAGTCTATCAAGACAGCTTGTCCCCGGTAAGAAGAAATGATAGACGGCAGAATATCCGCCCCCGATACATTCTTGTCCAGTTCGGCTATCACAAAACTCTTGTTCGATTGTGCCAAAACAGCTTGCGCTTCAAGAGCCTCAGCCCTTTCCTTGACATATTTCTGAATTTCAGGCTGAGTTATGGTTTTCATCAGCTTCTTGTCATCGGAAGAGAACCTATGTTCTTTCACAAAGTTCTGATATACCTCACGTGCTTTCTTCACGTCTTCCCACAAGTCTACCACCTGTCCTTTATCGCGCTCCATATATTCCAGGTATGTGGTATAGTCGTATCCGTAACGGAAATAGGGCGACTTCACGATACCCGGCATCGCTCCTTTTTTCCCCAGTACTACCAGTTCATTCATTTTCAAGTTCAACAAGACATACTGACGATAAGCTTCTCCCACTTTTTTATCATCCTGTAAATTACGCTCATACCTGTCGTAATGTCCTTTTACGAATTCATTGAACTTGTCTGCCGACTGCTCAGAAGCCATGAACTTAAAATCCGGGTCTTCTTCCATTGATAACGGATAGCCCCACGTAGCCAACTCATCATTCAGGTTCGCCATACTTCCATCGAACCATGCCTTTTGCTGTTGTCCGTACTTTTCCTTCAACAGGTGGGAAGCCGACATGCTCAACCGAGGCAGATGGATATATACCGTAGTTTCTTCGCCCGGCACAAGGAACATATCCAGTTGTGCTTTGTTTATCTGCAATTTGGCTCCCCCTGCCAACAACAAGTCGGTTTCGATATGGAAAGAACCATCCTGACGTATACGCACGGTTTGCCCCCACTCATTATAAAACAACCAGTCGGAATGCCGAAAGACAACTTCCAATTCCATCGAGGGGTTGTAACCCAAGATATAACCGTTGATAACCGCCTTGCCCGATTTCAATTGAGGCTGAGGCAAAGTGCGGCTTTGTTCGAAACGTCGAGTCTGTAAGAAACTGGGTACGTATACATACGGCTCTATTCCCGTCAGCTGTACTCCATAAATGGTCCACCCCTCGTCTTTTTCCACAAAATCTACTGTATGTATACCCTGGGGTATCGGAGCAAACGACAAGATAATATCCATTTTTCCAGAATCCGGAATCCGTTCGGGAACCGTTTT
This sequence comes from Bacteroides sp. An269, assembly GCF_002159755.1. Classification (NCBI taxonomy): domain Bacteria; kingdom Pseudomonadati; phylum Bacteroidota; class Bacteroidia; order Bacteroidales; family Bacteroidaceae; genus Bacteroides; species Bacteroides sp. An269. The sequence goes on along the minus strand of NZ_NFJG01000002.1, from coordinate 92,955 downwards.
CCCATCGATAGACACATGAGCAGCCTCGCGCAAAGGAAACTCTTGCTTGCCACTCCGCAAACAGGTATTCGATGAAATGACCGCCACTTCACCCGGCCTGCCATACAAAACAGCATCTACCTGTGTCTGTTCATCGGTCTGAATGATTTTCTTGATTTCTATCTTCGACGTGGTAGCAGTCACAAAACAGGGATTGGTAACATCTCTTTTCCGATAATTTTCAGCCTGTGCCGTCAAGGCAATACAGCCCAACAAACACAATATCCAGACATACTTTTTCATAATACACTCCTCCTTATCTTTATTCATACATCACGCTTCATTTTCATTCAACAGTCCCTTGAGCCTGTCAATCAATTCATTGCCCAAGGCTGTCTTAACCTTGATGTGTTCCAGAACCGCCGTTACAAACGGATTGCTTTCGAACGCCCCCCTCACTTGTTCAAAGTCAAGCTGTTGTTCCGTCTTGCTTCCATCGGCACCGAAGCCTGTCATCGAAGTCAATGAAAACTCCTTTTGGGCATCTTCGTATACCATCCGGTCCAGCCACACCACAGACTCTTGCCATTGCCGTACGATAGCCACAATATCCCGGGCAGTCACCTTGTCGGCCTCCAGATGATAAAAGTCCAACATTTTCTCGTAAGCCCATGTCCATTCATACGTATAATAACAGGCATGCATTTCGGCAAAACGCTCGTGCATCTGCTTCACCGTGCACAATGTTCCAGTCTCGATTTCACTCATCACCCGTTCTATCTCGCTCTTAGGTGCTATCAGTCCCGAGACGTCCACCCATTCGCCCTTTCCTATGGATGTATCGGGCACAAGACGTTGACGGATTTCCTCGTCGCTCCGGAAACGAATGTTTTCAAGCCGCTTGATGACCGAATTTCCCAAGAACTTATGAATGGCAGTTTCGTAAAACCTGATTCCCTTGTTCAAGGCCGAGTTCTTGATTTTGGCACTTTGGTATGCATAAGTTTCCGATGTTTCGCCCGATACTCTTTCCAGTTCTTTCAGGATTTCACGCCCCTTCATCATTTTCTGAATGGTGTACGGGCTGAGCAAGTTGTAATTAATCTGGTCCAGCTTCATCGGGTCTTTGCGCAAATCACGTTTCGGCCACTTCTGCGCATCGCGAATGGTTCCTACACTCCGTAAGTTAACTCCAGGAACCAGATAAGTCGTATTCTTGTCCTCTATCAGATAAGAGAAAGGAAGATTGGACGTATCCGGATGATTGACATGGCGACCCATTACCAAAGAAAAGGCTCCGATGCGTGCCGGCCACAAGACATACGAATCGGAAGTGGTTTTTGCACCACGCTCCAAAGCACCTTGGTGAATCGGTCCCAGCTTATACATGTGATTGCTCTGGTTAGACCCAGAGCCTGCATTCATAAACGAAAACATTCCTGCTATCAACAGGGTCGACTTATGATGTGTCACCGTAAACGGTCCGGCAAAAATGGCACATGCTTCGCCGTTTTCTTCTTGACAATTGCTGAAGAAAAGTGAGTCGGATGCCGAATAGTTGTGCCCCATCCGGCAGGCTTGCCCCACAAAACAACGGGTTATCATCGTACCGTCTTCGATGTGGGCACCGCTCGACACGATGAAATCATCACATACCACACCATATCCGATATGTACCGGGTCAGCAGCATTGCTATTGATGGAACCATTTTTCAACCGCCCGGCCCCTTCTATTTCACAACAATCACCGATACGTACATTCTTGATGTACCCAGCATTGACAATTGTCACATGGTTTCCGATGGTTCCCCGCTCGGAGGCATGTTCTTCGGCGTATCCCTCTATTACCGCTTTCATACGCTCTATCAACAACGGCCGGTGCCGGTACAATGCCATAATATATGCCTGATGTGCGGAAAGATGGTCGTGTATCACCACCTCACGCCCTCCAGTTTCATTCAGTACAGAAACCTCCACGCCATTGCCGAAGCGCGATTTCTTGTCCACCAAAATGATGTCGACATTCTCGATAAACGTCGATTCTCCGATATCATAATTGGCTATATAATTCTTTACGTTCTCTATCAGGCAATTGTCGCCTACCGTTACATTGTGCAATACCACGTACGACAGTCCGGCATGCTTGCGTACCCCTCCAGCCAACTGGAACTCACCCTCGAACACTCCCAGGCGTATCTTCCCCGAGAAACGGGCGTGATGTACATGTGCGGTAGTAAATCTTTCCGCCACCTGCACCTCGTTCCAGTCAGCAGCTGTACAAGCCTGTGCTTCCAGCCTGCCGATTTCTTCTTTTGTCAGCGAACGATAGGTATTCATAAGCTGCTCTCCTCATCGTAAGTCTGGTAAAGAAAATCATTGTACGGATACTTCTGCACATGCAGTTCCCTTACCTTGTTATATAATATTTTCTTCAACTCCTCCAGATTGGTCTTGTTTCTGGCAGAAATGAAAATACAGTTATCATTCAGTTTTGCCATCCAGGTATGCATCAGTTCATCCAGTGTAATATTCTCCTTGGTTTTCGGGGTCAGGTCGTCTTCGGCTTTCTGTACATACGTATAGGCATCTATCTTGTTGAACACAATCATCGTAGGCTTACCGCCTGCCCCCAGTTCGGCTATCGTCTTGTCCACCACCTGTATCTGTTCCTCGAAGTCGGGATGCGAGATATCCACCACATGTACCAGCAAGTCGGCTTCGCGCACTTCATCCAGCGTCGACTTGAACGAATCGACCAAATCGGTAGGCAATTTACGGATAAACCCTACGGTATCCGAAAGCAAGAAAGGCAAATTATCAATAATCACTTTGCGCACAGTCGTGTCCAGCGTTGCAAAAAGTTTGTTTTCGGCAAACACTTCACTCTTGGCTAGCAGGTTCATCAGCGTAGATTTACCCACGTTGGTATATCCTACCAACGCGACCCGAATCAGCCTGCCGCGGTTCTTGCGCTGGGTAGACTTCTGTGTATCAATCTCCGCCAGACGCTGTTTCAGCAGCGACATACGGTTCAAGATGATACGGCGGTCCATTTCCAGCTGCGTTTCACCCGGTCCGCGCAGCCCTACCGAGCCTTTACCTCCTCCTGCACCGGAACCACCCCCCTGGCGTTCCAAGTGTGTCCATAACCGTTGCAGGCGTGGAAGCATATATTTGTATTGTGCCAGTTCCACCTGTGTCTTGGCATTGGCTGTCTGCGCCCGCATAGCAAAGATATCCAGAATCAGCGAAGTGCGGTCCAAGATTTTCACTTTCAATTCATTCTCGATATTCCTTATCTGTTTGGCAGACAACTCGTCATCGAATATGACCATCCCGATTTCGGTCTCTTCGTTTTCGTTCTGTTCTTGCAAATACGCCTGTATTTCCTGTAGTTTTCCTTTTCCAACGTAAGTTACCGAATTGGGCGTGTCTAGCTTCTGCGTGAAACGTTTTACCACTTCCGCACCTGCCGTTTCGGCAAGAAAAGCCAGTTCGTCCAGGTATTCATTGGTTTTTCGCTCGTCTTGCGACTGGGTTATCAACCCCACCAGCACAGCCTTTTCGGTCTGTGCTTCAGATATTACAAATTCTTTCATCCAGCTTCTTATTTCAATCAACGCAAATATAAAGAGATTTTCTATATAAACAAAGTACTGACGGAACCTTATAAAGACAAAATTCTTTTATTTTAGAAACTATTTTGAATTTCTACAAAAAGTTTTTCTTGGCTTGATGTGTTCGTTTCGTGTGTGCACGATAAATTCAAAACAGTTTATTGCCTGACGAAATTTCGTAAATATTCGAACCAATGCCTACTGACTACCGCCTTTCCGGATAGTATCATTGCAAGATGCAGCCGGTTGCAGAAGCCTGCGGATATAGGTGCATCGGCAAACGCATATAGGTTCATCCGCTGTAAGATTATTAATCTTCAGGCTGCAAGATTATTAATCTTACAAGCGGAAGATTATTAATCTTACACCAGACGAAGCTATCTGCGTGAGAAAAGAAGAAAATAACAACAGCCTTTTAAATCATCTGAATATGATAAAATACAGTTTATACTTTGCACGGTATAAGTGCCAGCATTACCGGCCTATGCCCGATTATTCCTCTGCAGAGAGCAACAACTGACAATCGACAATATCAAGCCAGCGACCGAACTTAAATCCGACCTCCTGAAAACGTGATACCTGTACGAAACCCAGATGTTCGTGCAGGAGAAGACTGGGATGGTTGTCGGCTGTAATACAAGCTATCAGCGAGTGAATGCCGGCTTGTCTGCAGTCGTCAATAAGACGGTTCATCAGGCGTGTGCCGATGCCTTTGCGCTCTTCACCCGGAGCAACATAAACCGTAGTTTCGAGGGTACGGGCATAGGCTGCCCTTTCTTTCCACAGATGGGCATAACAATATCCTGTGACTTGCCCGCCAGACTCTTCGACATAATAGGGATAACGGGAAGAGATGGAGAGAATGCGATTGCGTATTTCTTCCTCGCTTACAGGTTCCAGTTCGAAAGTAGAGGTAGTATGCTCGATATAATAATTATAAATGCCGGCTATGGCACGTGCATCTTGAAGGGTAACTTTTCTCATCTGTAGGTTATTGTTTATTGCTGATTATATAAAGAAAGCGATAAATCTTCTCTTTTTCTATGCAAAGGTAGTGCTTTTTATTTATTTTTGTACAGAAAAGAGAATAATGCTTATGAAGACATTCCGGAACCTGATATTAGGGTTTATTTTACTTTCCGTGCTTTCATGCGGGAGAAAACAACAACCTGTATTGCCCCGACAGGAGATGGCAGAACGCCTGTTAATGGAAGCAGACAGCCTGATGCGTGCAGACTCGGCTTTCTGGTTGGCCGCTGTAAATCGTACTCATCCGGCTGTATGCCAATACGACTCAGCAATCAGGAAGAAACTGGACAACGCAATGCTGATGTGTCCGGGACTAAAAAAGGTATATCTGACAAAATATGTCTACCTGATGCGCAGCTGGAAACCAGACGAGATATTATTGCTTTTGCGGAAGATGGCAACCAATGTGCCCGACTCTATAGCTGCGGATATGTGGAGTTTGAAGGCTGTCCTGGAAGACAGGGCAGGCTTCCGCGACACGGCAAAGCATGATTTCCGGAAAGCAGATTCGATTTATGAACTGACATTGCGACATTATGCTAAAGAGCAGCGTGACACTATGCAATATTCGGCAATCCGTGTAATGAAAGCATTGAATCTTTCTTTGCTATATGATAACTTCCAGCTTTTACAACACGAATTGGAATTATACAGACGGGTGTACGAAACGCCCTTGAATGGTTGGGAAGTTTTATATACGATAGAAAGCAAAGAACAATACTACCGGTTTGTGTTTGGAAACTGAGAGCCTGTTTATACCATGCACGATATGAAATGGTGCATTCCGCGCAAAGTATACAGAGAATGCCTTGCGCGGAATGATATTCTCATCAGTATCCGAAGATTTCTTCGGTAGTCAGACGTTTGACAGGACCGATTTTCTCAAGTGATTTGATATCCAGTTCTTTTTCGTTCCCCAGAATGATGTAGCGGTAAGGTTTGCCTGCCATCGTTTCCTGTTCGAAACGGACTATGTCATCCATTGTGAGCGAAGGAACGGTATTGTAAATCTTTTCATTGATATCATAGTCGATGCCCTTGTCTGTGGCGTTGAGGTAAGCATTGATGATATTCATCTTGGTGGTACGCGCGGTAGCAAGACGTTTCAGAAGTGCCTGCTTGGCAAGGTCGAATGCCTTACCTGCTTGCGGTATTGTATCGATAATCTGATTGAATGTGCGTATGCAGTCCATCATCTTATCATTTTGCGAAATGATGAATGTCGTGGCATATTCAGGTTTATCCTTATAAGCAGGAGTAACATAGCTGGCTCCTGCACTATAGGCCAGCCCGCGTGCTTCGCGTAATTCCTGGAATACGATTGTGTTCATGCCACCTCCGAAATATTCATTAAACAACGCGATGACAGGTTGCCGGTCAGCATTCCACGGATGGTTCTCGTTATGATATTGCATCATATAGATGTTTTTCGCATCGTATGGAGCAATGAAAACTTCGTTAGCCGGAGTCGGCTGCAATGTGTAAGGCTTTCCAACGGGAGCATCAGCAAGGATTGCTGCGGTTTTATGATAGCGGTCAACAGATACAGTCACCTCGTCAAGATTCATCGGACCGTAATAAAGCACAGTATGTTTGTAGTTGCTGAGGTTTCGAATCAAGTCAACCAGTTCTTGCGGGTCGATTTGTTCAAACTCCTGTGCAGAAGGGATGTTACGTACCGGATTGTAGGCACCATATACACTGTATGCCTGAAGTGCACTGAAATTGTTCTGCTGGTCGAGTTTATTGTCGGCACGTCCTTTCATCTCCAGAGCCGCATACTGGGTAAATGCTGCTGTATCCACCTGTGCATGAGCGATGAAGTCTTCCATCAACGCCATGGCTTTTGTCATGTTTTCGGAAAGGCCACGCAAAGCGATGCTGCTTTTTTTAGAACCTATGCTGATATCGAAGTCACATGCCAGTTGATAAAATTTCTGTTTGAGTTGTTCGGCACTTAGCTTGTCGGTCCCCAGGTAATCCAGGTAATCGGCAGCATAAGGCAACCATTTGTTCCATTCTTCTCCACAATCGAAATAATAATTAAGTGAAAAACGTCCGTTTTCATTATTCTTCACATAGAGTACAGGCAAGCCATTAGACGTCATTCCTTTGGTCAGGTCTTTGTCGAAGTTGACAAATTTGGGCTGTATCGGTGCTGTTTCCGCATTTACAATCTCAGTCACGAATGCACTTTGCATATCCCGGTTGGTAGGAATGGGCGTGATTTGCGGTTTGTCTATTTTCTTGATAGTAGAATCGTTTCCGATACGTTTGTACACAGTTACATAATTGTCACGGAAATGACGGTTGGCAAAATCGATTATCTGTTGTTTGGTTATTTTCGAGATGCGATCCATTTTACCAGTCACATCACTCCATTTCTGGTGGTTGATAAATGCGTTGACAAACAGGTCAGCACGTCCTTCGTTGCTTTCAAGGGTAGTATAGAAAGAAAGTTTTTTATTGTTCACCACGGCTTGAATCAAGTCTTCATCGAAGTCGCCTTTCTTCAGTTTGCCGATTTCATCAAGGAGTAAAGCTTTTACTTCATCAAGCGATTGTCCTTCCTTGGGAAATCCGGCTACGACAAAGCCTGAATACTCGGCAAGCGGAAGGGTAAAGGCACCTCCTCCCAGCCATTTCATCTGCTGGTCGAGGTTGAGGTCCATCAATCCTGCCTTGCCATTACTGAGCATGTCAGCTATTACATCAAGAGTGTCGTTTTGAAACGAAGCAGCCTTATCAAACTTCCATGCCATATAGACGCGTTCGGCTTCTTGTCCTACAACTGTTGTATCTTTCGGCATAGTGCGGTCGGGTATCGGGGCATACTGGGGTTGAGAAAGGGACGGATTAGGCTGCCAAGTACCGAAATATTTATCAAGAGTAGCGATTACCTGATCGGGGTCGAAGTCTCCCGCCATACAGATAGCTACGTTATTGGGCACATAGTAACGGCGGAAATAGTTCTTGATGTTTGTGATTGAAGGATTTTTCAGATGCTCTTGTGTACCGATAGTGGTTTGCGTCCCATAAGGATGCCCCGGAAAGAGCAGGGCCATCAGTGCATTGAACAATTTATCCGTGTCACTTCCCAAACCTATGTTATACTCTTCATATACAGCTTCCAGCTCTGTATGAAATCCACGGATAACCATATTCTGGAAACGGTCTGCCTGAATACGCGCCCAGTTTTCCACTTCATTTGCAGGAATGTCTTCTATGTAACAAGTCACATCGTTGCTGGTATAGGCATTAGTCCCCACGGCTCCAATGGCAGACATCAGCTTATCATATTCGTTGGGAATAAAGTACCGGGCTGCAAGTTGTGAGATACTGTCTATCTCGTGGTAATATGCACGACGCTGATCCGGGTCTTTCAAGGTTCGGTATACTTCGAAATGTTTTTCTATAGCATCAAGAAGAGGAGCTTCTTTATCTATGTCAGAAGTGCCGAATTGGCGGGTTCCCTTGAACATCAGATGTTCCAGGTAATGGGCAAGTCCCGTGGTTTCAGGCGGATCATTCCGGCTTCCTGTACGTACGGCAATGTAGGTTTGAATACGTGGTTTCTCGTCGTTGACCGACAGATAGACTTTCAGCCCGTTGTCCAAAGTATAGATACGGGCATTCATCAGATCGCCTTCCACAGTCTGATACTGGTATTCCTTTGCCATAATAGGCAGCCCGAAGGCAAGCAGGAATACCCCAAGCACTGATTTGAATTTGTTCATACTTAAATAGATTTAATAGTTCTGTTTGCTTTGATTTTAAGAAACTGTTTCGGATTTCTTCAAAATAGTTTCTAAATGTTTCTGCTGTCCACTCCCCACATCATCTTTTCCCGAAGTGTGTTGAAAAATGAATGATGACACCGTTTGACAATGCGTACGAAATAGTCGGCACGACGAATACGCAAACGGGTGCCCTCACGACAAGTTTCACTCCGTCCGTCTACCGAAATAAGGAAGTTATGGTTCCGGCTTTCCACATCGAGTATGATTTCCCACTCGTCACGTATCACAATGGGGCGGATATTCAAACTATGCGGAGCTACGGCTGTAAGACTGATGGTACCGCTTTGTGGAACAAGAATAGGGCCTCCCACGCTGAGAGAATATCCGGTAGAGCCGGTAGGAGTAGCTACGACCAGCCCATCTGCCTGATAGGTACATAACAGTTCATTGTTGATATAAGCGTGTATGGTAATCATTGACGAACTGTCTTGTTTAAGTACGGCAATTTCGTTTAAGCCGAAAGGATACCCTTTCAGGACATAATTGTCAGTATGGAGCTGCAATACTCTTCGTGGTTCGGCAAGGTATTTCCCTGCATAGATTTCATCGAAGGCTTCCTCCATCTGGTCGGGTGATACATCGGCAAGAAACCCCAGCCTTCCGGTGTTGATTCCCAAAATAGGGATTTCTTTTTTACCTACCCGGCTTGCCGCACGCAGAAAAGTCCCATCACCTCCGATACTAAGCACCATATCGGCATTGAAATCATTTCCTTGAAATACCTGCAGGCCTTTCAGATTGGCTTTTGTATGTTGCTTGAGAAAATCGAAAAAGTCATTACTGATGCATATTTCGGCTTTTTTGCTCCGTAAAATGTCGAGCAGGTGTGTGACATGTGCCGATTTATGCTCTTGGTATGTATTCCCGAAAAGGGCGAATCTAAGAGTCCGTTGCATATCTTGTAGCTTTTTATCAATCTTTATTCAGTAAAGTAAGCAGGTTGTCCGTATTTTCTGCTAACTTTGCACTTTGTTGACGCAAAGATAGAAAAATAAATTGAAAACAATTAATATTATGGTAACTATGACATTGTTGGCGGCGGCACAAGCCGTTGCAGACACATTGGCGGGAGCGAATCCGGTACTTACCCCAGTTGCATCGGGAGAACCGGAAATGAATTTATGGGATATGGCCTGCAAAGGCGGATGGATAATGATTGTATTGGCAGTGATGTCGGTAATAGCCTTCTATGTATTTTTCGAGCGGGCTTTTGCTATCCGAAAGGCATCAAAAGACGACCCATTGTTTATGGACCGTATCCGGGATTATATCAAAACCGGTGAAATAAAATCTGCAATCAACTATTGCCGGATGGTAAACACACCTTCGGCACGGATGATAGAAAAAGGTATTACGCGCATGGGACGTCCGGTTTCGGATGTACAGGCAGCTATCGAAAATACAGGCAACATCGAAGTAGCCAAACTAGAAAATGGCCTGGCGATTATTGCTACCGTGTCGAGTGGGGCTCCGATGTTAGGCTTTTTAGGAACAGTAACAGGTATGGTACGTGCATTCTGGAATATGGCTAATGCTGGTAATAACATTGATATCACTCTGCTGTCAGGCGGTATCTACGAAGCAATGATTACTACAGTAGGAGGTCTGATTGTGGGTATTGCAGCGATGTTTGCCTACAATCATTTGGTCTATCGGGTAGACAAAGTGGTCAGTCAGATGGAAGCCCGCACGATGGCCTTTATGGATCTATTGAACGAACCCGACGAAAACCGATAGGCTTATGGCACTGAAAAGAAGACAGAAAATATCACCCAGCTTCAGTATGTCATCCATGACCGACCTTATCTTCCTGTTGCTGATATTTTTTATGATTACTTCTACGATGGTATCACCCAATGCTATTAAGGTCTTGTTGCCTCAAGGATCTGAGCAGACTTCGGCAAAACCGATGGTACGGGTGATTATCGACAAGAATCTGAATTATTACGGAGCATTCGGCAATGATGACGAAATGCCTTTATCACTTGATGAGGTACCTTCGTTTTTGCAAGAATGTGCTTCTAAAGAACCGGATATGTATGTGGCTTTGTATGCCGATGAATCAATCCCTTACCGTGAAATTGTACGGGTATTGAACATTGCTAATGAAAATCATTACAAAATGGTGCTCGCTACACGGAGACCAGATAAAGAATGAATTACAGGAAACAAGGCGACAAGGTGACAAGGCAACATGGTGACAAAGTTTGAACGGCTTTACTAAGGTATTTAAGACTTTGCCAACCCGTCAACTTGTTAACTTGTCAACTCGTCAAACTTGTCAACTTAAAACAACAGAATCGTGAAACGAAGCAAGTTAATCGGACTTATAGGAACAGTGGTGTTGCACGTGGCAATCCTTGTATTCTTGTACCTGTACGTGCTGACGCTTCCTCCCAAACAAGAAGAGGGAGGAGTGCCCGTTATGCTGGGCAATACTGAGACAGGAGAAGGAGATGCCGACCCTTATACCCTGACAGAGGTAGACTTGTTGCCGCAGCCCGAAACAGCAGAACAGGAAGCATCTTTACCTGATGGTGGAGATGACTCTCCGTTGATAACCCAAGCCGATGAGCCTTCCTTGCAAGTGAAAAAGGAAAAGCCCCGTCAGGAGCAGAAACAAAAAGAAACATCTAACGTAAAACCCCAAAAAACTACAGAACATCCAAAGCCGAAAGAAAAAACCGAAGCAGAGAAGCGTGCCGAAGCAGAACGCGCTGCGGCACAGGCTGCTTCCAGTAAAGTGGCCGGAGCTTTCGGAAAAGGCTCCAAGATGGGAAGTACCGGCAATGGTAGTGGTGAAGGAATGCAAGGAAGCCCTACAGGGAATGGAAAAGAAGGAAAGACTTCGGGCGTAGGTGCCTCAGGAGTATTCGATTTAAACGGCCGGTCACTGGGGACTGAAGGATTGCCTTTACCGGCTTACAATGTACAGGACGAAGGACGTGTAGTGGTTACAATAGTCGTTAACCCGGCAGGAAAGGTTATCAGTACACAAATCAACAAGCGTACCAATACTGTAAATCCTATTTTACGCCGTGCCGCGGAAGAAGCTGCACGACGGGCACAATTCAACCGGGTAGACGGTGTAAATAATCAGTCAGGAACAATAACTTATTACTTTAAATTGAAATAAGCGTATGAAATCGATTTGTATTTTTTTAGCTGAGGGCTTTGAAGAAGTGGAAGCTCTTTTCCCGCTCGATATTTTGCGTCGTGGCGGTCTGAATGTAAAAACCGTATCTATAATGGGAGAACCGACAGTAAAAGGTGCCCATGGTGTACCTGTAGTTGCCGATTGCCTGATAGAAGATTTGAAAGAAGAAGATATTGAGATGATTGTATTGCCGGGAGGACTTCCTGGTGCCACTAACCTTGATGCACATGCAGGAATAGACAAACTGGTCCGTAATTTTGCTACAGCCAGCAAACCACTGGCAGCTATTTGTGCAGCTCCGATGGTATACGGAAACCGAGGCTTACTGAAAGGGAAAAAGGCAACTTGTTATCCGGGCTTCGACAAATATCTGGACGGTGCTGAGTATACCGGCAATATGGTAGAAATCGCCGACAACTTCATTTTGGGAAAAGGTCCTGCCGCTGCATCAGCTTTCGGATTTGCCATTCTTGAAAAAATGGCCGGAGCAGCCAAAGTGGCAGAAGTAAAAAATGGAATGCTTTTCGCTGAATGAAAAAATACATAATAATTGTTGCCGGAGGAAAAGGTTTGCGCATGGGAGGAGAAATCCCCAAACAATTTCTTCCTATTAAAGGGAAGCCTGTATTGATGCGTACGCTGGAAACCTTTTCCACTTGCGATGAGACTATCGAACGGATTGTAGTGCTTCCGGTAGACCAACAGGACTACTGGAGGCATTTGTGTAAAATCTATGGATTTACACTTTCTCATCGTATTGCCAATGGCGGAGAAACCCGTTTCCATTCAGTTAAAAACGGGTTGGCACTGGTAGAAGATAATGCATTGGTCGGTGTACACGACGGAGTACGCCCTTTTGTGTCATCCAAGGTCATATCGGAATGTTACCGTATGGCAGAAGTATCAGGAGCAGCAATACCTGTAACCGATGTTGTAGAAACACTGCGTCAGGTTACAGAAAATGGAAATAGCCAGACAGTTCCACGCAACTGCTATAAGCTGGTTCAGACCCCTCAGGTTTTTCTTTCTTCGTTATTGAAACAAGCTTATTCCCAACCTTACACATCGTGTTTCACGGATGATGCTTCGGTGGTAGAAGCTTGGGGACATCGGGTAGAACTGGTGGAAGGAAACCGGGAAAACGTTAAGCTGACAACTCCGTTTGACCTGAAACTGGCAGAAATGATATTAAGTTGACAAGATTTTATACAATGTACGGTCGGATTTATGCATTTTCATGACACATTGCATAGATCTTTGTCAACGTGCAGACTTGTGACCTAATAAATGAAAGAATATGCTTGATTTGTCTACGCGTGATATCAAGTTCTTGCAAGGGGTGGGTCCCCAGCGGGCAACTTTGTTGAATAAGGAGTTGAATATCTGTTCCTTTAAAGACTTATTGTATTATTTCCCGTACAAATACGTAGACCGCAGCCGTTTGTATTACATTCACGAGATAGACGGAAACATGCCCTATATCCAGTTGCGTGGACAAATCTTGAGTTTCGAAATCTTAGGTGAAGGAAGGCAACGACGTCTGGTCGGACATTTTTCCGACGGTACAGGTGTCGTAGATTTGATATGGTTTCAAGGTCTGAAATATGTTGAAGGCAAATACAAAGCACACGAGCCTTACATCGTGTTCGGCAAACCAACCGTATTCAACGGGCGCGTTAATATCGCTCATCCCGACATCGACCCTGCCGATGAGTTAACTTTATCCACAATGGGACTTCAGCCATATTACAATACGACCGAAAAGATGAAACGGAGCAACCTCAATTCGCATGCGATAGAAAAGTTGATGAAAAACCTGTTTGCCGTACTTCGGCATGAGGAATTTGAAGAAACCTTGAGCTCCCGGCTGATAGAACAACACCGTCTGATGCCGTTGACAGAAGCTTTGCACAACATTCATTTTCCGCAAAATCCAGAATTACTCCGCCGGGCACAATATCGTTTGAAATTCGAAGAGCTCTTTTATGTACAACTGAATATCTTACGCTATACGCAAGAACGACGAAACAAATTCCGTGGACTGATATTCGGCAAAGTAGGTGATATCTTCAACACCTTTTATGCCCAAAATCTTCCATTTCAACTTACTGGTGCACAAAAGCGGGTCATTAAGGAAATGCGCCGCGACATGAAAAGCGGCAGACAGATGAACCGTCTGCTTCAAGGTGATGTGGGAAGCGGGAAAACCTTAGTGGCACTGATGATAATGTTGATAGCCCTTGATAACGGTTATCAGGCATGCATGATGGCACCTACTGAAATTCTTGCCAACCAACACTATGAAACCATTACCCGTTTTCTGCAAGGAATGTCCGTCCGGGTAGAATTACTCACGGGAAATGTAAAAGGGAAACGCAGGGAAACGATTTTACGCGATTTAGTGACAGGCGACATACAGATACTTATCGGTACACACGCTGTAATAGAAGACACAGTAAACTTTTCTTCATTAGGGCTGATAGTCATTGACGAACAGCATCGCTTCGGAGTAGCACAGCGCGCCAAGTTGTGGCGAAAGAACCTGTGCCCGCCTCATGTACTGGTAATGACCGCTACTCCGATACCCCGTACACTTGCCATGACCCTTTATGGTGACCTTGACGTATCGGTCATCGATGAACTGCCTCCCGGTCGCAAACCCATACAGACTATTCATCAGTTCGATAACCGGCGGGCTTCGATGTATACTTTCATCCGCAAGCAATTGCAGGAAGGCAGACAGGCATATATCGTTTATCCCTTGATTCAGGAAAGTGAAAAAATGGACATCAAGAATTTGGAAGATGGCTACCTCCACGTGTGTGAAGCATTTCCCGAATATAAGGTAAGCAAAGTACACGGTAAAATGAAAGTAGCAGAAAAGGAGGAAGAAATGCAACGTTTTGTAAATCACGAAACGCATATTCTGGTAGCAACGACGGTTATCGAAGTAGGTGTAAACGTTCCGAATGCTTCGGTAATGGTCATCGAGAATGCCGAACGTTTCGGTTTATCCCAATTACATCAGTTAAGAGGACGGGTAGGACGTGGTGCCGACCAATCATATTGCATCCTGGTAACCGGTTATAAACTGACAGAAGATACCCGAAAACGTATCCAGATAATGGTGGATACGAATGATGGTTTCGAGATAGCAGAAGCCGACCTGAAGTTGCGGGGACCAGGCGATTTGGAAGGGACACAGCAAAGTGGAGTAGCATTCGATTTAAAAATAGCCGATATTGCCCGAGACGGCCAACTCCTTCAGTATGTACGCGAAGTGGCAGGACACCTGCTTGAAGAAGACCCGCAAGGCATACACCCTGAAAACGCTATCGTATGGCAACACCTGAAAGAACTCCGGAGTAAAAATGTAAACTGGTCGGTAATTTCATAATAAAAGTGTCCGGGACCGACAGCTTTTCGGGCCGATTTACCTGTTATTCCCAAATTCTAAAGAAACCCGTAAAAGCCCTGCCACAAAATTATGCTTGTTATGATGAATAATGTGTAAAGCAGGCTGAACAGAAAGCCAGGGAGTCAGGTGACAGTGAAGAGTACATTCAATGTCTGTTTCATCACCTCCGGAAAAGAGAAGACGATTGAACACAATACCGGCAGTCATATCGTTCCGGGCAATGCGGTTCATCACCAGTCCGCCTCCCCAATATCCGTTACAGGGAACGTAACGCCGGGTCATAGCTGCCCCTTGTCCTAACAGGACCAATTGCGATTTGCCCACCATCAGTAAAGGCTGCTCCAGCAAAGCCCAGAAACCAGTTTCCCGCTCGTGCACGCTTCTGTCTTCAGAAGGTGTTTTCCCATATACATACCCTATTGTATAGTTTGCAGCCTGCTCGCCTTTCGAAGGTATTTCGTATGAAATGCTTCCCATGGTAAATATACCATCGCCAGACGGACAAAAACGGAACTGACGGTCGAAATCATCACTCGCCACACCATTATAAACACTCGCTTTCAACGTTAACCGACTGACAGGAAGATACTCCAGATGAACACCCATAGCTCCTAACGGAAATGTAGCAAGCGGATAATTCAATGAAAGAATGGGATAATCGGCATCTGCAGCTCCTGTAAACAAACCGGTAGCAGGTGTAATGAAATAATCGGCATCAACGTTACGTAAACCTATAGAGACAAAAAAGCATTCGCCAAAGGACTGACGCAGAGAAGCCTGCATCAAACGAAAAGGACGGTTCTCATCGGTATAGATATTCGACAAACCTAAGTTATCATCGTCTACAGCACCGCCTGTTTGCCAAGTTGCAATTGCCATACCTTCGAATGAGGCACCTTTCCAAAGTCCGACATCCACTCCCACTTCCAAATAATTCACCCATGACGTGTTTCCACTCGTCATATTCCATTCACCTTCAGTCATGGCAGTCAAATTCCAACCGACACGAGAAGAAACCGGTGTTTGAGCCCGGACACCAATCACACACAAGCAGGCTGCCAGCCCACATAAGAATCGATACATAGGTTCTTTTTTAAAGTTGATCAACTATTATCCCCTGTAGAATAACACCAATCGACACATTTTGTTCAATGAATTCCTCATATTTTCAAAAAACAGAGATAATCTTCTTTCCGATATCTGTACTACGCTGTAATAACTCCTTATTGCCAATCAATACGGAATTCATATTTTGTTTTTTCTTGCGGTGCAAAGATAATGAATTTATTCGTATTTTTGCAACATCATGATAGATCAAGCCACCATAGACAAAATAATGGATGCCGCCCAAATAGTAGACGTGGTATCTGAATTCGTCACACTCCGGCGCCGGGGAGTGAACTACATCGGACTGTGTCCTTTCCACAACGAAAAGACACCATCGTTCAGCGTATCGCCCAGCAAAGGAGTATGCAAATGCTTCAGCTGCGGAAAAGGAGGAAATGTGGTGCATTTCATCATGGAACATGAACAACTCTCCTATTACGAAGCATTGAAATGGCTGGCAAAAAAATACAATATCGAAATCAAAGAACGTGAGCTGACTGACGAAGAAAAACAGGCACACAGCTTACGCGAAAGTTTATTTGTAGTCAACCAGTTTGCTTCCGAATACTTTCAAGACATTTTATATAATAACATTGACGGGCAGCGCATCGGCATGACCTACCTGCGAGGACGTGGATTCCGTGATGACATCATCAAGAAATTCCAACTTGGCTATAGCACCGACAACCGGGATGCGCTGGCACGTGCTGCACTGCAAAAAGGATACAAGGAAGACTTCCTGGTAAAAACCGGACTGTGTTACCGCAAGGAAGACGGTACCTTACGCGACCGTTTTTGGGGACGTGTCATTTTCCCTGTACATACGATTTCCGGAAAAATCGTAGCTTTTGGCGGACGCGTACTCAGCGCCGCCACCAAAAATGTACAGATGAAATATGTCAACTCGCCTGAGTCAGAAATCTATCACAAAAGCAAAGAACTGTACGGCATCTTTTTTGCCAAGCAGGCTATCGTGCGCCAAGACCGCTGTTTCCTGGTAGAAGGCTATACCGATGTTATTTCCATGCATCAAAGCGGCATTGAAAATGTGGTAGCCTCATCGGGCACGGCACTTACATCCGACCAAATCCGATTGATTCACCGTTTTACGAACAACATTACTGTCCTTTATGACGGTGACGGAGCCGGCATAAAGGCTAGTATCAGAGGTATTGACATGCTGCTGGAGGAAGGGATGAATATCAAAGTATGTTTGTTGCCGGACGGAGATGACCCTGATAGTTTTGCACGCAAGCACAATGCTACCGACTATCAAGCATACATTAACGACCATGAAGTAGACTTCATCCGTTTCAAGACCAACCTACTGCTGGAAGAAGCCGGAAAAGACCCTATCAAGCGCGCTGCATTGATTTCAAGCATTGTAAAAAGCATTTCGGTCATTCCCGATGCGATTGTACGTTCTGTATATATCCGCGAATGCAGCCAATTGCTGCAGATGGAAGAAAAGATACTTATCGAAGCCACTTCAAAACTGATAGAACAGGCACGCGAAACAAAATTCAAGGAACAACAACGTAAAAAGGAGCGCGAACAGCGGATGACTGAAACTCCTGCGGTTCAGCCTTCTGTTCCTGATACACCGACAAACGAACCACAGGCAACAGATACAACTCCTGACCTAAACAACAGTACCCCTCTTCCACCCGAACCAACTCCCGCAAATACGTACACTTCGTACATTCCGGCAGAAGGCAATGAGCAAAAAGTATTCTATGCCAAAGAAGAAGACCTGGTACGGATGCTTATCCGCTATGGCGAAAAAACAATGTGCTATATAGAAAACAATGAAGGTGAACAAGTTCCTTATACGGTCATTGAATGCATTGCGACAGGATTGAAGGAAGACGAACTGCAATTCCATGACCCCATACACCGGCAGATTTTACAAGAATGTGAAGCACACCAACACGACCCTAACTTCATAGCCGAGCGACATTTTATCGCCCATCCTGACCCGAATGTCAGCAAATTGGCGGCAGACTTGGTGAACGACCGTTATCAATTGAGCAAATACCACTCGAAAGGACAAAAAATCGTAACGGATGAAGAACGTCTCTACGAATTGATACCCCGTTTGTTGCTTGACTTCAAGCTTTCCATTATAGAAGAAGAAATGAAAAATACCCTGCAGGCACTGACCGATCCCATCGTAGCCCAGGATTCGCAACGTTGCATGGAAATCATGAAACACTATAAGGAACTGCAAGAAACTCAAAGCATAATGGCGCAACAGGCAGGCGACCGTGTAGTGCTGAAATTATAAACTTAAAGCAGCATTCATAAAAAAATATCCTCATGTGCCAATTTATAAACTCTAATGACGTATTCGCAAATCCGGACAACAAGGATTATATCTGCTACAACGAGGCATTTTGCACAGCATTATCAGGGTACAGGTATTTAGAAGCTGTTTTGAATTTCTCCAAAAAGTTTTTCTTGGCTTGATGTATCCGTTTTCGTGTGTGCTTTGGGCGATTTTTTGGTCTTTTTCGCTCCTGTTCTTCGTCAGATAGCCCGCTATCTTCCTCATCACAGAAGCGAAAATGCCTCAAAAACTCATCCCAAATCATCGCACGATAAATTCAAAACAGCTTCTACAAAGTATAAGATGAATGTCCGCAAACAGCCAATATATACCCCTGAAAAATGAATATATACTGCATACGCAGTTGAATATATACTGCATACGCGGTTGAATATATACTGCATACGCCTACGGATATATACTTCATCAGCAAACGCAGTAGTACTGCGTTTGCAACTCAGCCGAATCGGCTAATTGCGGAATTCATAAAGTATAATAAAATAAGGAATGAAGCAGAAAAGGATGCCCCTTCTTGCTTCATTCCCTAATTTATATCCCCTTGCTATAATTCTTCTTTATTTTTCAAAATCCAGCCAATTCCAGCAAGCGGTCTACAGCAGCATTCAGTCCATCGGAATTCTTTCCACCGGCTGTAGCGAAATGCGGCTGGCCACCTCCCCCACCTTGAATAAGCTTGGCAGCCTCGCGCACCAGTTTT
This sequence comes from Bacteroides sp. An269, assembly GCF_002159755.1. NCBI lineage: Bacteria > Pseudomonadati > Bacteroidota > Bacteroidia > Bacteroidales > Bacteroidaceae > Bacteroides > Bacteroides sp. An269. Next base: position 73,801 of record NZ_NFJG01000002.1, on the reverse strand, counting down.
CCGGCATTCAAACCTGCTTTTACCTGATCATCACTCAACATCACCGTAAGCATGGGTTTGCCGTCGCGCTCACTTCCGATAGCAACAAAAAGGTTTTCAGGGAATTGACCTTTCAGCTGGAAAGCAATGTTTTTCACCGAATCGGCAGGCAGAGGAAGTACCGCCTTGATGACTTTCACTCCATGGATTTCTTTCGCTCCTTCTATCAGCTTGGCTTTCACCTGAGCTTCTTTTTCTTTTATAAATTCTTCCATCTGCTTTTTCAGACCGGCATTTTCATCAATGTAGCGTGCGATGGCTGTTTTCAAGTCGGGAGCATTGTTGAAGAGTGCTTTCAGGTCATTGAGCGTGTCTTGCACGGTATCAAGCATTTCCTCCACTTTAGCTCCGGTAATGGCCTCGATACGGCGCACACCAGCTGCCACCGAACTTTCGGAAATAATCTTCACCATGCCAATTTTCCCTGTGGCAGACACATGAGTACCGCCACAGAACTCAATAGATGACCCGAACTGGACAACACGTACTTCATCGCCATATTTTTCACCAAAGAGAGCGATAGCCCCCAGTTCGCGTGCCTTCTCGATGGGAAGGTTACGATATTCGGTCAAGGGGATATCGGCACGGATTTTAGCATTAACCAGGTGTTCTACCTCACGTAACTGTTCGGGAGTGACTTTCTGGAAATGAGAGAAGTCAAAACGCAGCGATTCGGGTGTAACAAGCGAACCTTTCTGCTCTACATGAGTACCCAGTACCTGCCGCAAAGCTTCGTCAAGCAGATGTGTACACGAGTGATTAGCAGCACAAGCAGCACGCTTGTCAGTATCAACACATGCCATCATCGGTGCGTCAAGGTGTTCGGGAAGTTGCTTGGCTATATGAATGGGGAGGTTATTCTCCTTCTTGGTATCGATGATATCAATCGTTTCGAACTCGCTAACCAACACGCCAGTGTCTCCCACCTGTCCTCCGCTTTCGGCATAGAAAGGAGTTTCATTCAATACAATCTGGTAAAGAGTCTGGTTTTTCTGCTTAATCTGACGATAGCGCAAGATACGGGTTTCATACTCGGTATAATCGTAGCCCACGAAATGTGTCTCACCTTCTTCCAGTACCACCCAGTCACCGGTTTCAACAGCTGCGGCATTGCGTGCACGCTGTTTCTGCTTTTGCATTTCGGTATTGAATTCTTCTTCATTTACCGTCATTCCGTTTTCGCGCAAGATGAGTTCGGTCAGGTCAAGAGGGAATCCGAAGGTATCATAGAGCGTGAAAGCATCCACACCACTGATTTCGGTCTTTCCTGCTGCTTTTGTATCAGTCATTACTTTATCCAAAAGACGGATACCAGTTTCGAGCGTGCGGAGAAAAGCTTCTTCTTCTTCCTTGATAACCTTCTCAATAAGAGACTGCTGAGCTTTCAGTTCCGGATAGGCCTGTCCCATATTTTCGATGAGCACAGGTACCAGTTTGAACATAAAGGCCTGCTTCTGACCTAAAAAGGTATAGGCGTAACGTACGGCACGGCGCAAGATGCGACGTATGACGTAACCTGCTTTGGCGTTGGAAGGAAGTTGTCCATCGGTGATAGAGAAAGCAATAGTACGTATGTGATCGGCCACCACACGCATAGCAACATCCACTTTCGGATCGGTACCATAGGTCATTCCAGCCAGGTTACCGATGGCTTTGATAATGGGTTGGAACACATCCGTGTCATAATTCGACTTTTTGCCTTGCAACACCATACAAAGACGCTCGAACCCCATTCCGGTATCAATGACTTTGGCGGGCAAAGCTTCAAGCGATCCGTCTGCCTTGCGGTTGTATTGCATGAATACAAGGTTCCAGATTTCGATAACCAACGGGTTGTCTTGGTTCACCAGCTCACGTCCGGGCACTTTTGCCTTTTCTTCGTCTGGACGCAAGTCAATGTGGATTTCAGAACAAGGTCCACAAGGTCCGGTATCACCCATTTCCCAAAAGTTGTCGTGTTTGTTTCCGTTAATAATGTGATCTTTAGGAAGAAATTGTTCCCAGTATCCAGCAGCTTCGTTGTCGCGTTCAAGTCCTTCTTCCGGACTACCTTCGAACACGGTAGCATAAAGGTCGGCAGGGTTGATTTTCAATACACCCACCAAGTATTCCCATGCCCAACCGATAACTTCTTTCTTGAAGTAATCGCCGAATGACCAGTTGCCAAGCATTTCGAACATAGTGTGATGATAGGTGTCATGTCCTACTTCTTCCAAGTCATTGTGCTTGCCGCTCACGCGCAAACATTTTTGCGAGTCAGTCACACGTTTATATTTTGCCGGATGGTTTCCCAAGATGATGTCCTTAAACTGGTTCATGCCGGCGTTGGTGAACATCAGCGTGGGGTCATCTTTGATGACCATCGGTGCCGATGGCACAATCTGATGTCCTTTCGACTCAAAGAATTTTACGAATGAGTCGCGGATTTCGTTTGCTGTCAACATATAAGTCTTATTATCTTGTCGTTAATATTCTAAAAATCGATTTGCAAAGATAATCTGTTTTATTATTTTTGTCGCTACGTTTGGAGGAAAATTTTTGGAATTGAAGAGTTATCGTTCGCAAAGCAGGGCCAGTGATGAAGAAATATCCAGGAAGTCTCCCCGCTTTGATATGTAGAAGTATGACCAGCTGCCTGCATGCAGCACGTGATTTTGGAGAAGCAGGCTTTCTCCTTTTCTGCGGGACAATAGACGAGCAAATATTACCGGTAAAGCGTATCCATGACTTCTTCGACTCCTTTTATAAATAGAAAAATTTATGCGAAAAGTCTATTATATATATAATCCGAAAACACGGACTTACGACCGTATTTATCCTACAGTACGGCAGCGTATGATGAGCTACCTGCGCAATTTGTTTGTAGGTATGGGTTTGGGAGCAGGATGTTTTATCCTGTTATTACTGATTTTCGGTTCGCCTTCCGAAAAAGACCTGCGGGTGGAAAACTCACGTCTGCTGGCACAATATCACATTCTCTCGACACGGTTGGACGAAGCACTGGACGTAATGCAACACCTCCAGCAAAGGGACGATAACTTATATCGGGTAATTCTGCAGGCAGATCCTGTACCGTCGGCTATACGAAATGCCAACTATGGGAAAACAAACCGCTATGAAGAATTGACAGAGTTGGCGAATGCAAAACTGGTGGTGAATACCACACAAAAGATGGATGTACTGGCAAGGCAGGTGTACATTCAGTCAAGGTCGTTCGATGAGGTGCTCGACTTGTGCAAGCGACATGATGAGATGCTGATGTGTGTACCAGCCATTCAGCCTGTATCAAACAAAAACTTAAAGCAGACCGCTTCCGGATATGGCACACGTATAGACCCCATATACAAGACAGTAAAATTTCATGCCGGAATGGACTTTTCAGCGAACGTAGGCACACCTGTATATGCTACAGGAAACGGAACAGTGAAAACTGCCGGTTGGGAGGGCTTATATGGAAAGTGCATCACCATTGACCACGGATTCGGTTACGTGACACGTTATGCACATCTAAACCAAATCAAGGTACATCCCGGCCAGAAAGTAGTGCGCGGAGAAACCATTGGCGAAGTGGGAACTACGGGAAAGAGCACAGGCCCGCACCTGCATTATGAAGTACACTTAAAAGGACAAATAATGAATCCTGTCAATTATTATTTCATGGACTTGGATGCTGATGATTATGACAAGATGATTCAAATAGCCGCTAACCACGGCAAGGTATTCGATTAACAACCAATGTATAGGAAAAAGAAGCATGGCCCTGAAACAAGATAAGCAATTGAAATTATATTATTCCATCCGTGAGGTGGCTGAGATGTTCGGCGTAAACGAATCATTAATACGATACTGGGAAAAGGAATTTCCGGATATTGCCCCGAAACGCGCTGGAGGAAAAATCCGCCAATACACGAAAGAAGATGTTGAAAGCATCCGTCAGGTTTATTATCTGGTGAAAGAAAAAGGAATGACACTGGCCGGAGCCAAACAACAGATGAAGCAAAACAAAGAGGGAGTTCGCAATACTACCGAACTGGTGAAACGCCTCAAGCAAATCCGTGATGAGTTGGTAAGCATTCGCAAAGAACTGGACTATTTGACATAGTGAATTGATAGTGGATAATTTGCTTAAGCATAACTATCCACTATCTCGGTCATCTACCTTACTCCGCATTGTCGTCAAAATCATCAATACGGGTTATTTTTTTAATATTGTTAATTTTCTTCAAATTGTTGCAGATGGTGTTTACATCATTCACATCGTGTACGTAGAGCTGGATGCGTGCTTCGAAGATGCCGTCTTCCGACTCGATGTACAGTTTATGAATATTGACATTCAGTTGTTGGGATATCACTTCGGTTACTTTATTCAGCACACCGATTTCGTCTATACCTTTTATATACACATTGACAGGGAAAACCAACGCTTTTCCTGTCTGCCATTGCACAGCTATCAGTCTGTTACCGAAACTGGTTTTCAGTTGAGTGGCAATAGGGCATTGGCGTTTATGTATGACAATACGGTTATTGTCGTCAATGTATCCCAATACGTCATCTCCCGGTATAGGCTTACAGCAATCAGCCAGGATATAATTTTTCTGGATAGCATCGGGAGTGAGTTTGACAATTTCTTTCTTGTCGATGTTGAGCGGCTGCTTTTCAGATTCTCCTTTATTTTCCTGTTGTTTTTGTTTGTTACCACCAAAAGCAAAGCTGATATATTTTTTCCAGTTTGTAGTATTCGGCTTTTCTTTCAGCTCATTTTTATCAGGCTCACCCAGTGTAAATACACCTTGCCCCACAGCCAATGCCAGTTCTTCGTAAGTCTTTACCTGATGCTTATCACATAACTTACGGATGTTTTCGTCAGTATTGGGCAGACCTTCCTGTTGGAAAAATTGAACTATCAGGTCTTCTCCCCGTTGTTGCTGCTCGCGTCTTTCACGTTTTAAGATAGCCTGTATCTTAGCTTTTGCTTTGGCTGTAGTAGCAAAATTAATCCATGAAGGTTGCACTTTTTGCGATTTGGAAGTGAGGATTTCCACCTGATCTCCACTTTGCAACTTGTGACTAAGTGGAACCAGTTTATGATTGACTTTTGCACCGATACAATGGCTACCCAAGAAAGTATGGATAGAGAAGGCGAAATCGAGTGCGGTACAGTTTTGTGGCATCGTCTTGATTTCTCCTTTCGGAGTAAATACGAATATTTCGGACGCAAAGAGATTCAGTTTAATAGTGTCAAGAAAGTCAAGAGCATCAGGTTGCGGGTCATCCAGAATTTCTTTGATAGTCTTAAGCCATTTGCTCAGTTCTCCTTCGTCTTCGCTTCCTCCGCCCTCTTTGTATTTCCAATGTGCGGCGAACCCCTGTTCAGCTACATCGTTCATCCGTTCACTACGTATCTGCACTTCAATCCATTGTCCTTTGTTGCTCATCAAAGTAACATGAAGAGCCTGGTAGCCGTTAGCTTTCGGATGACTTACCCAATCGCGCAAACGGTCGGGATGCGGTTTGTAGATACGCGAGATGGCCACATAAATATCGAAGCAGTCGTTCAATTCTTCCTCCTGATTACGAGGCGTAAAAATAATCCGTACAGCAAGAATGTCGTATATTTCCTCGAACGTGATGTGTTTAGCCTGCATCTTATTCCAGATAGAGTAAGGCGACTTCACACGCGCAATAATGCGATAGGGAATCCCCATCTTGTCAAGTTGTTCGCGAATAGGTGCTGTAAATTCGGCAAATAATGTGTCACGTTCTGCCTGAGTGGCTTGCAACTTGTTTTGGATTTCTTGATAAGTCTCAGGATGCTCGTACTTGAAACTCAAATCTTCCAACTCTGTCTTAATACGGTTCAGCCCCAGACGGTTGGCAAGCGGAGCATAAATGTACAAGGTCTCACCCGCAATTTTATATTGCTTGCTCGGAAGCATTGAGCCCAGTGTACGCATATTATGCAGGCGGTCGGCTATCTTAATCAGGATGACACGTATGTCATCGTTCATTGTAAGAAGTAACTTTTTAAAGTTTTCTGCTTGCGCCGATGCACGGTCGCCAAAAATACCTCCCGATATTTTAGTAAGCCCATCAACTATTTGCGCGATTTTAGGCCCGAATAAATTCTCAATGTCTTCTACGGTATAATCGGTATCTTCTACTACATCGTGCAATAGAGCGGCACAGATGGAAGTAGAACCCAAGCCAATTTCCACGCAGGCGATGCGTGCAACGGCGATGGGGTGTAGAATATATGGTTCACCCGACCGGCGTCTTACTCCTTTATGCGCTTGTCGGGCGAAGTTGAAAGCCTTTGTAATTATTTCTACTTTTTTGCGGTGTCTGCTTTCTAAATATCGGTCCAACAATTCCTGGAAAGCATCGTCTATCAGCTTCCCGTCAGCTTGTTCCTGAGTCAATTTTTCGTCCGTCATGGTAGTCCATCTTAAATCAATAGTGCAAAATTAGGAAAAATCAGTAATTTTGCAAGAAATATGGACATTTTTTCTTCACCTATCGGATACGGATAGATTTTCCTGCACGGATATTGCTTCCTCGGATACCATTCAAGCGCCGTATCTGCGATACGCTGACACCATATTTACGTGCAATTCCTCCCAATGTTTCCCCATTACGGATACGGTGATACACGGCTTTGGGTTCAGGAATATCCACGGTGGAACGCCGGGTAAGATAAGTTTCCGGTTTATAATTATAAATGCTATCTTCATGATCGATGAAATAACTCATCGTCTTGCTTGGAAGCCGTAAAGCATAAGGCTGTTCGTTGCCTGGCACCACATCTTTCTTAAATTCCGGATTCAAGGCACGCAACTCGTCAATATTGATGTTGCACACCTCTGCCACTTGTTGCAAATGGAGCGGACGTGAAATATGAATGGTGTCCGTCCCTTCAGGCAACTTCATTTCCATCGGACTAATATTGTGCTCGCAATAGTAAGTCATAATGTAATTGGCTGCGATGAAGGCCGGTACATATCCGCGAGTTTCTTTAGGTAAGTAATTATACAGTTGCCAGAAATCTTTTTCCCCGTCGGCACGGCGAATAGCCTTATTTATAGTACCGGGCCCACAATTGTATGCAGCAAGTACCAAGTTCCAGTCATGATAAATGTCGTACAAATCTTTCAAGTAACGGGCGGCGGCACGAGTCGACTTGATAGGGTCACGACGTTCGTCTACAAAGCTGGTCACCTTCAGTCCATAGATTTTTCCGGTGTTCAGCATGAACTGCCATAAGCCTACAGCTCCTTGACGAGATGCAGCCATCGGGTTCAACGCCGATTCGATGACGGGCAGGTACTTCAGTTCCAGCGGTAGGTTATAGAGATCGAGTGCTTCTTCGAAGATGGGCATGTAGAAGTTATTTGCGCTCAACATGAATGCCACTTTCTGACGCAAGCGAGTCGCATACATGTCGATAAATTTACGCACAACTTCGTTATACGGCATTTCGATGATAGCAGGAATGCGTTGCAGCCGATCGATATAGACGGAGTCGCTCACATCCGGATTTCCGGCATTTACCTCACAGTTTTCACCGATGTTGATGTAGTTTTTCGATATCCAGTCGAGATACAAGCTATCAGTTTCCGACAACATGCCTTCGGGTAATCCGATAACTTCTTCCGTCCCCGACTCCGAGCGGACGGTTATACTGTTTTCGTCCGTCTGTTGCGCATAAAGGGTCGATGCCCCTAACATACTTAGTATACCAATACACAGTTTTTTCATCATATCTTAAAAATTAATACTGCATCGCAAGCCTATGCCTTGTGGTAGCCCACGGTGCGGGTCATTAAATATAGCAGGTTGCCATGTCATGCTCAAGTCGTTGGAGATGTCGAAGTTTGACAATTCAGCATCCACGTATGCATCGACCACCGATAGCAGGTACACGCCGATAAAGGCGAAAATACTAAGGTCTCGCTGGCGCCGGTATACGTCTTTCCGTCGCTGGAACAAGTCTTGAAAATAGCTTAACTGATTGAAGACATCTTCTTGGGTATATCCCAGCGGTAAGAAATCCATATAGCTATCATTGGCAGGATTGTCACTCATGATGTCCTGATATGCCTGAGAGTAATCTTTATACATTTGTCCATTCCACGTCAAGGCATAGATACATCCTACGAAACCGCCGTAGATGATGGGCAGTTTCCAATATTTATGGTTATAAATTTGTCCTGCTCCCGGTATGGCAAGCGAAAGCCAAATGGCACTATTGGCATTGGGAGTCCATTTTTTCTTCTGGATTTCCATCTTCGGCATCTGCTGCTGGATAGAGTCGTTCTTACGGGCAAGCAAGGCAGTATCTACCGGTGCTTCCAGTGCCTCAATGCGTTGCCTTTGCCAAGCCAGCGTGTCAAGCAGAGCAAGGCTGTCTGCCCGGTTCTGAGCACGTATAGAGTCTGCTTTTAATATTCCTTCACGATGCTTGCGGGCACGCTGGGCATATACATCCGTACTTTCTCCAAATAAGAAGCAAAACAAAAATACAAGGGTTGTCAGGTATGTCAATGGTTGCTTTTCCAAAACAGTCTGCTTTTATTCTTTAGGTTGTAACGAATCCAATATCTCCATAATCCGTTCCAGGTCGGCTTCACTATTGAAGGGAATACTGATTTTTCCTTTTCCTTTGTTGCTGCACGAAAGTTGCACCTTGGTTCCAAAGAAAGAACACAAGTGATTTTGCAAGAGGGTATATTCTTCAGATAGTTTGGCTCCTTTAGGGGTTATTTTCTTTCCGCCCGACTCTACACTTTCGCCCACGGAGAGTGCCTTGACGATTTCTTCTACTTTCCGCACCGAATAACCTTGCGAAATGATTTCATTGAAGATGCGTATCTGAGTTTTGGGATCATCTAATGCCAGCAAGGCACGGGCATGTCCCATATCTATTTCCTTGTTCTTCAATGCCACCTGGATAGGGGCAGGCAATTTGAGCAGACGCAGGTAATTGGCAATGGTAGCGCGTTTCTTTCCCACGCGGTCGCTCAGTCTTTCCTGGGTCAGTCCGTATTGCTCGATGAGGTGCTGGTAGGCAAGGGCGATTTCCAGCGAGTTAAGGTCCTCGCGCTGGATGTTCTCTATCAGTGCCATTTCCATCACATTTTCATCATCAGCCGTCCGGATGTAGGCAGGTATGGTTTTCAGTCCAGCCTGTACAGCAGCCCGGTAACGCCGTTCGCCTGCTATAATCTGGTAAGAGTCTTCATTCAGTTGGCGCAAGGTAATGGGCTGGATGATGCCTATCTCTGCAATCGAGTCGGCAAGTTCTTGCAAAGCTATCGGGTCGAACTCGCGCCTAGGCTGGTTCGGATTGACCGATATCTTATCCAACTCTATTTCATTGATGGACGAAGAGCCCGAGGTCTTGATTTCCTCGTTGGTAGAAATCAAGGCGTCAAGTCCTCTGCCCAATGCATATTTCTTTTGTACCGCCATGTCTTGTTGCGTAATTATTACGGGTCGTTATTGTTTTGTGTTCTTGTTGATTATCTCATTGGCAAGCGCCAGATAGTTCTTGGCTCCTGTCGAATCGGCATCATACAGGATGGCAGGGATTCCATGGCTGGGTGCCTCGCTCAGTTTTACATTACGCTGGATGATGGTCTTGAATACCAGTTCCTGAAAATGGCGTTTCACCTCGTCATAAATCTGATTTGCCAAACGCAAGCGCGAGTCGAACATGGTCAGCAAGAATCCTTCTATTTCAAGCGAAGGATTCAGCTTCGTCTTGATAATCCGTATGGTATTCAGCAGTTTGCTGATTCCTTCCAGTGCGAAATACTCGCATTGCACCGGAATAATGACCGAATCGGCCGCGGTCAAGGCATTGATAGTAATCAGCCCCAACGAAGGCGAACAGTCTATCAAGATGTAGTCGTACTCGCTTGCCATCGGAGACAACGCCTTCTTCATGATTTTCTCGCGGTTATCCAAGTTCAGCATTTCTATTTCCGCCCCTACCAGGTCAATGTGTGAAGGGACGATGTCCAATCCGTCAATATCGGTCGTGTAAATGGCTTCCCGTATGTCGTTCTGGTTAATCAGACATTCGTAAATGGAACAATCGATGTCTTTCAGGTCGACTCCCAGTCCCGACGAAGCATTTGCCTGCGGGTCAGCGTCTATTACCAATACTTTCTTTTCGAGTGTAGCCAATGATGCAGCCAAGTTTATGGTAGTGGTAGTTTTCCCTACCCCACCTTTCTGGTTGGCCAAAGCAATTATTTTTCCCATATTAATCAGTTTATCTGATTGCGAAGTAACAAATAATTGGCGAAATAGCGTATCTCATTCTTGCAACATTTTGCAAAACTGTTGATAACTTACGCCGGTTGTTAATAACTTCGCGGGGCAAATATAACGATTTCTGTGCAATAATCAGCCTTGCTTTGTGAAGATTAATCAAGCCTTGTGTAAAATTAACTGATATCATGCTTTTGCACACTGGTGGAAAGAGCCATGCACTTATATGCGGGCAAACTTTCATACAAGTGCCAGCCTGCACGAAGCTATCTGCATTAAATGCATTGAGGAGTTTCGTCATTTTGGCACATTGGCAAATTTATTGTACCTTTGCGTCTGCAAGAACAGATATATAAATCAAGGAATATATGACAAAGAAAAGACCTCTGCTGCTGTTGTCGAATGATGACGGCATAAATGCCAAAGGGATACATGAACTGATCCGTGCCTTACGCCCGGTAGGAGATTTGATTGTAGTAGCCCCCGACGGTCCCCGTTCGGGAGCTTCGGGTGCCATCACATCTGCTTCTCCCATACAATATGCCTTGCTTCAGCAGGAAGCAGGGCTGGCTTTGTACAAATGTTCGGGCACTCCAGTCGATTGCGTAAAACTGGCATTGCATGCCATTGTGCCTGCCGTGCCCGATTTGGTGATTGGCGGAATCAACCACGGAGACAACTCTTCGGTAAATGTGCATTATTCGGGCACAATGGGAGTGGTTATTGAAGGTTGTCTGAAAGGGATTCCTTCCATAGGCTTTTCGTTGTGCAACCACAGTGCCGATGCTGATTTTTCTGCTACATTGCCCTACGTACGCCGTATCGTGGAAGAAACCCTGGCAAAAGGACTGCCCGAGGGGATATGCCTGAACGTGAATTTCCCCGACACCTCAGATTTAGAAGGAGTACTGATATGCCGGCAGACACACGGTGTATGGACGAACGAGTTTGTAAAAGCCGACCATCCGAGGGGCGGAAACTATTTCTGGTTAACAGGCGAATACAAGAACCTGGAGCCTGATGCCGAAGACACCGACCATTGGGCATTGGCACACAATTATGTGGCGATAACTCCGACCCAAATCGACGTAACCGCCTATGCTATGGTACGTGAACTGAAAACGTGGAACTTTGACGTATGAAATATTATCTGATAGTAGGAGAAGCATCGGGCGACCTGCATGCATCCAATCTGATGCGTGCATTGCTCCAGGAAGACCCCAAGGCAGAATTCCGGTTCTTCGGAGGTGACTTGATGAAAGAAGTGGGCGGCACGTGTGTCCGGCATTACAAATCACTGGCATACATGGGATTCATCCCTGTACTATTACACCTGCGGACGATTCTCCGCAACATGGAATTCTGCAAGAACGATGTGGAAGCCTGGAATCCTGATGTGCTGATACTGGTGGATTATCCGGGTTTCAACCTGAAAATAGCCCAGTACATCAAGCTGCACACCGAAATCCCCATCTTTTACTACATTTCCCCTAAGATATGGGCATGGAAAGAATACCGCATCAAAAACATCCAGCACGATGTAGACGCAATGTTTTCCATCTTGCCGTTCGAGGTGGAGTTTTATCAGAGATACCATTTCCCGGTACATTATGTGGGCAATCCGTGCGTGGATGCCGTCGATGCTTTCCGGAAAAACTTCAACGAAACATTCGAAACTTTCGTCTCTGCACATAACTGGGAGCAGAAACCGATTATCGCTTTACTTGCAGGGAGCAGAAAACAAGAGATAAAAGACAACCTGCGTAGGATGATAAAGGCCTCACGATATTTTCCAGACTATCAGTTTGTAGTAGCCGGTGCTCCGGGCATTGAGGCAGACTTTTACCGCCGGTACATGGATGCAGATACAAAGATAGTCTTTGGCGAAACTTATCGTTTGCTTTCCCATGCTACAGCGGCACTGGTCACTTCGGGTACAGCCACGCTTGAGACTGCACTTTTCCGTACGCCTCAGGTAGTATGCTATTACACCGCTGCAGGAAAACTGGTCTCGCTATTGAGACGTATGATTCTAAAAGTACCCTTTGTATCATTGGTCAACCTGATAGCCGGCAAGGAAGTCGTGACCGAACTGGTAGCAGGTGATATGCAGGTAAAAGCAATCAAACAAGAATTGTCATACATCTTGCCAGGCAGCGAGCGACGTAAACGGATGCTGGAAAATTACGATTGCCTGATACAGATTCTAGGAAAGGCTGGAGCATCCGGACGGGCTGCCCGCCAGATGCTGCAAGCCTTGTCGGCATATAAGAAACGGTTATATCAATGAAAGAATATATAAGTAAACCACAGCTGCAGGTACCGCCATCAGTGTACTATCGAAACGGTCGAGCATACCTCCGTGTCCAGGCAGGATGTTTCCCGAATCCTTGATGCCCAATGTCCGTTTGAAAAGTGACTCGGTCAGGTCTCCCCATGTGCCGAACACCACGATGGTCAATCCTAAGCCAATCCACTCACCCATTGTGAGAAAGGTAAAATAATGAGAGAGCACAACAGCTGCAATGATGCAAAACACAGCCCCGCCAATTGAGCCTTCCCATGACTTTTTAGGAGATATACGTTCAAACAAACGGTGCTTTCCGAACAGCATACCCGTACAATAAGCTCCGGTATCGTTTATCCATGTAAAGATAAAAATAGACAAAGGTAATACCGGATTATACTGCGAAACGCTAGTCGCTGCACTGTTGTGATAAGCCAGCAGGTTCAGCAAGGCAAACGAAAGACCGATGTAGAGCTGGCTCATCATAGAATATGCCCAATTGTTGATAGGGTCTTTTTGCTGCTTATACAATTCACTGATAAACAAATACAAGATAAGAAACAGGTAAGGTATGAATATTTCGTTACTTCCCGGAACGACTCCAATGTATCCGAAGCAAAGAAACAAGAACACTCCTGCCAGGATAGTGATAGATTTGTTCATCTGTACCTGACCGGTTGCGTTCACCAGTGTGCCAAATTCGTTGATGGTCAGTGCACTGATGACGCAAAACAGAATGGTGAACGAGATAGGACCTCCTAGAATACATCCTACCAATACGGCGACAAAAACGACACCTGTAATTGTCCGTTGTAGAAAATTATTTTTCATGGTACTTATGTTTATCCATCAACCGAGGCTGTCTCAAAATAAAAAACGACAATCAAAAAGTAAGGTCATTCTGAGTGCCTATTTCCTGCGGAAAATGAGCACTCAGAATGACAAAATGAAAGCTGATTTCTATTTGATACACCCTCGATTGACTTATTTACTTGTTTTCACCAGTTTGCTCCGAAGTCTTTGGGGACTCCTCTTCCTGTCCTTCGTTTTCTTCCCGGGCAGCATTTTCAGGCAATGCTTTAGGCTGTCCGGCTTCTATTTGGGCCGTTTCAGACTTATGCTCCTCTGCCATGATTTCTTCCGAGCGGGAAGTCCAAGGCCGTTTGCCGAATATTTTTTCCACGTCTTCGGCAAAAATCACTTCACGCTCTATCAACATCTGCGCCAGTTGTGCATGTCCTTCACGGTGTTGTTGCAACAGCTCTTTAGCACGAGCGTACTGCTCATTGATCATTTTCTGCACTTCCTGATCAATGATTTCAGCAGTATGTTCACTGTAAGGTTTATTAAATGCGTACTCATCATTGTTATAATAGCACAGGTTGGGCAATTTGTCGCTCATGCCGGCAAAAGCTATCATGGCGTAAGCCTGTTTGGTGACACGCTCCAAGTCATTCATGGCACCCGTGGAGATTTGTCCGACACAAATCTCTTCTGCCGCACGTCCTCCCAGGGTAGCACACATTTCATCCAACATTTGTTCCTTGGTAGTAAGTTGGCGTTCTTCCGGCAAATACCAGGCAGCCCCCAATGCCCTTCCACGGGGGACAATGGTTACTTTGATCAGCGGGTTGGCATGCTCCAACAGCCAAGACACAGTGGCATGTCCTGCCTCATGCAGGGCTATGGCACGTTTTTCAGCAGCGGTCATTACTTTTGTCTTCTTTTCCAGACCTCCTACAATGCGGTCGATAGCAGCCAAGAAATCATCCTTTCCCACCGATTCCTTCGAGTGACGTGCCGCTATCAAGGCAGCTTCATTACACACATTGGCAATGTCAGCACCGCTGAATCCCGGTGTCTGGCGTGCCAGCAAGTCTACATCAACGGTATTATCCAGCTTCAACGGACGTAAATGTACACCGAATACTTCTTTCCGTTCGTTCAAGTCGGGCAAGTCTACATAAATCTGCCGGTCGAAACGTCCTGCACGTAATAATGCCTTATCCAAAATATCTACACGGTTAGTCGCAGCCAAAATGATGACTCCACTATTCGAGCCGAATCCATCCATCTCAGTCAGCAACTGGTTCAAGGTATTTTCACGCTCGTCATTACCTCCCATGTTCGGGTTTTTTCCACGGGCACGTCCTACGGCATCTATTTCATCAATAAAGATAATACAGGGAGATTTTTCTTTGGCTTGGCGAAACAGATCCCGCACACGCGATGCCCCTACGCCCACAAACATCTCTACGAAATCGGAACCCGAAATCGAAAAGAACGGCACATCGGCTTCACCTGCCACCGCTTTGGCAAGCAAAGTCTTTCCTGTCCCCGGAGGACCTACCAGCAAAGCTCCTTTAGGAATTTTTCCTCCCAGCTTCGTATATTTTTCCGGGTCTTTCAGGAAGTCCACAATTTCCTGCACTTCTTGTTTAGCGGCAGCCTGACCAGCCACATCTTTGAATGTCACACGGTTGGCACCTTTTTCGAACAATTGTGCTTTGCTTTTTCCTACATTGAATACACCTCCAGTTCCCCCTGGTCCTGCACCTCCGCTCATGCGCCGCATGGCATAAATCCAGATGGCTATCAGCAGCAAAAACGGAAATATGTTCCAGAAAATCATTCCAAAATAGTTATTCCGCTTTTCATAACTGACAGACCCCGTAAAGTGTCCATTAGCCTGTTCTTCATCAAGAAATTTATCCAATGTATCTATAGAACCGACTTGAATAGTCACAGCAGGACTTTTTCCGACTTTGCTGGCATCTTGTTTGAATACATCCACGATGTGTTCAGGTTTGATAAACATCTCCACCGTGTTATCGTCATAAGCGATGATTTTGCTGGCATATCCTTTTTTTACCATTTCCTTAAATTCGGTATAGGATATTTCTTTGTTTGCACTGCCTTCATCACTTGACAAGTAAAGAAAGCCGAATACAAGCGCTATTACCACGTAAAGCCACGTCAGGTTAGGACGAGGCACATTGATTTTAGGCTTATTGTTCGGAGTATTATTGATATTGTTGTTTTGATTTTCGCTCATGATGTATATGAAAATGAATGGTTAGTCCAAATCAGGGATTGTTGTTAGTTTTGCATCTGCCCAAAGATTCTCCAAATTATAGAAAGAACGGACTTCGGGCAAGAATACATGCACCAGAATATCGCCATAATCCATGGCTATCCATTGTGCATTGCGCACTCCGTCCATACCGTATACTCTTTCTCCGGTCGTTTTTTTTACATACTCTTTTACCGAATCTGCAATAGCCAAAACTTGACTGGAGGAATTTCCTTGGCAAATGATGAAATACTTACAGATGGTATCTCCTATATTGGTTAAGTCTGCGATTACGATGTTTTTGCCTTTTTTCTCTTGAATGCCTTCTGTTATTTTTTGCACTAAAAGTTTTGTTTCGTTCATTACGTTCTGTCCTTTGTTTTGTTTTAAAAATTTGTTTTTAATGGTTTCTTCTCTATTAATATAAAGAGAACATGCGGCAAATATACTTGGTTTTCTGTACATCACGAAAGATTGACACTTAATTCTCTCTTTCTTTTGTATTTTTTTGAAAAAAAACTTCAAAATCCTTGCTATGTTAGAGAAAAGTTGTACCTTTGCAGCGTCAAAATCGTAACATCGGTTAATGACATGATTTTGGGCTATGGTGTAATGGTAACACAACAGATTCTGGTCCTGTTTTTCTTGGTTCGAATCCGAGTAGCCCAACTTCAATAAGTGATTGTCTCCAGGGAGGAGATAATTATATTATGTGTTTGGGCTATGGTGTAATGGTAACACAACAGATTCTGGTCCTGTTTTTCTTGGTTCGAATCCGAGTAGCCCAACATAAAAAAGACCGTTTCAAACTTGATTTGAGACGGTCTTTTTATTTAAAAACTGTTTTGAATTTCTACAAAAAGTTTGTCAAGCCGGATTTTGCGCCCGTACACATTATGTCCATCGGATTCTTTTCCAAGCCAAACCAGAACATTATATTTTGCGCGGTATGAAATTGTGCATTTTCTCACCACAGAGGACACAAAGTACCACAGAGGAAAAATTAAAAAAACACTGTGCACCTCTGTGTCTGTGGTAAGAAACATGACTGCCTTGCTTGTAAGATTATTAATCTTCACGCCGAAAGATTATTAATCTTCACGCTGTAAGATTAATAATCTTACCAACGATGCAGTAAATCGCTCATGCAGCCTAATCCATTTCCAATTCCATATATTCTGCGTAAAACCTGTGTAACAAGTCTGCAAATTCCTCCGGCAATCTTTTCAAGACTTCTTCCCGAATAGTTTCGGGAACACCTCCATAATAGGCCTCGGCAATGCTTCCGGCAATGGCACCCATCGTATCAGTATCGCCACCTAACGAGACAGCCAGTCGGACAGCACTTTCGTAATCAGCACTTTCCAAAAATGCGATAATAGATTCGGGAACAGAGCCTTGACATCGGGAATCGAAACGATAAGCGGGGCGTATCTCATCGCATGTACGGTCCAAATTGTAATGGAAAGTTTCCTCGATGTATGCCTTAATAGCTTCTTTCGGATGATTCTTGCGTGCCAGGAAAATGCAGGCAGCAGTAGCTTGTGCACCTTTGATACCTTCAGGATGATTATGAGTAACCGATGCACTTTCCCGAGCCGCATCTAAGGTTTCCTCAAGTGTACCGAATACCCATCCCACAGGGCTGACCCGCATGGCAGCTCCGTTTCCAAAACTATTATAAGGCTGAGGATACTCCTCTTTCAACCATTTCTTAAACATACCTCCATACCCGGCATGGGGATACCTGCGTCCAAGGTCCTGCATAATGTCCGTCAGGCTTCCTTTCTCCAGCAACCAGCGAACATTAGCTACGGTCATTACGGTATCGTCGGTAAATGTCGAATCTTTGCCAAACAAAGGAAAGTCTGGGGTTTTACATCCACGCCATTCATAAACCGAACCGATGATATCGCCTGCCGCAGCTCCTGCCAGAAAGTTTTTCGAAGAAGAACGAAGCAAGCGGAGCGTAAGCGCGTCCTGTTCTCCACCGAAATGCTTGCACAACACACGCCGAAACAGGTCGTCTGTAGCTACTTGGTTGAACAGAGTCATACACGAGCGTACTTTCATTGCGTCCAGCGTACCAAATACGCTTTCAGCACTTTTATCCGTATTCAGGAAAACAAGGGTGATTTCGCGCAAGCGATTTCCCAATACAGGATGCTTCAGGTAATCCTGTGCTTCTTTCAGGTCTGCTATACCATAATAATCAGAAGTTTCACTTATACCCAACCCTCTCAGTTGTGGGAATATCCACCAAATCCAATGATTGGTTTTCCGTCCAGCCTTTACCTCGGCAAGAGCTTCTGCATACGTGTTTTGTTGTGCGGTCAAGAATCGGTCTATTTGCATAGTAATAGAATATTAATGTGATACAATCTCCAGTAATACGTTATTCAAACTCCAAGACAAACGTGGTGTTCCATCCGTTAGTACCGGCACGCAACAAGCTGATGCTCCCTCCCGAAAGCTTCATAATCTGACGGGAAAGCGAAAGACCGATGCCACTTCCATTGATACGAGTGGTAAAGAAAGGAACAAAAATCTGTTCGGCTTCCTCTTCCGGAATTACCGGACCGTCATTACTGATATAAATAAAAACATGCTCATCAGCTGCACTGTAGGCACGTATGTGGATGCGCCCCTTGTTCCCACCGATAGACTGTACCGCATTTTTCAAAATGTTTATCAAAACTTGCCGAATCAGGTTCGGGTCAGCATACAGCATCAGCTCTACCGGTTCTATCTGCAAAGTAAGTGCCACTGTCTCGGGCACAAGATTCAGTCCTTGTATCTGCTTCAAAAGGTCCATCAGGTAGAAAGGTTCGGGAGAAGGTTTCTGTAAGGCTGAAAATTTGCGGTAACTGTCTACAAACGAAATCAACCCTGTCGATGTCTCGTGAATGGCACGGATACCGTCGTACAATGGACCGTTTACGACATCTTTCCGTTTCAGGAATGTTTCGCTCAGCGAAGAAATGGGAGCGATGGAGTTCATAATTTCGTGGGTCAGCACACGAGTCAGCTTAATCCACGAATCCAATTCCTTTGCGTCCAGTTCATTGCGGATATCGTTCAAAGTAAGGATACGCACATTCTTCCCGCCCAGCTGCATCTCGGTTGCCCGCACCGACAATTGCACATCACCTTTTCCTGTTGTGTACTGAAGATTGCACCGTTCTCCGGCTTTCAGTGTACGCAACAAGTATGGAACTTCGGTACCGAAACGTTCCAGCTGACGTAGCGTGCTAAGTATCGGTATTCCCAACAGCCGCGCAGCTGCCGGATTGGTTTGTACGACAACGTGATTTTCATCCAGTACGATTACCCCTGAACTTACACTCGACAATATTTGTTCGTAGAACCGTTCCCGCTGTTCCATCAGTTGCTTCTGTTCACCCATCAGGCTACCGAACTGGTTCAATGTTTCCTGCAACACACGTTCTCCACCCGAAAAGCCATAAAGAGGCAAGCGGAACGAATAGTCACGGTTACGGATGGCTTCCAGCATCAGCCAGCTTTTCTCACGCAATTGTTGTTGCATCTGATAGGATATCCATGCGACTATAACGCATAATCCTCCTCCTGCAATGCCTGCCCACCAAACCTTTTCCAAGATACCGGCCGTAAGCAATGCTATTCCACCCATCAAAGCTACCAGACGGACAAACGTTGCATAAAACCACTTATAAGCCATACCGTTTCATCTTATTATAAAGCGTTTGCCGGGTTACTCCCAACTTGGCGGCTGCTTGTGACAAGTTGCCGTCACACTGTCCGATAGCTTGCTGAATCATCGTACGCTCCATTTCATCCAAGGTGTGAAATGCCATTTCTGTTTTTTCTTCAGTCCCCGATGCGTTTTCTCTTTCTGCCATATCAGCCAACTGCAACGATTCGGCACGCAACTCACCGTCATCCGCCAAAATCACAGCTTTCTCAATCGTATGCTGCAATTCACGGATATTCCCGTACCACGGATATGCCAATAGCCGGGCTGCCGCGTCCGGAGCAAATGTGCCGCTGGTCCTTCCGTATTGCTTGGCATAGCGTTCCAGAAACATCCGCGCCAACGGAAGAATATCTTCTTTCCGCTCGCGGAGCGAAGGGATGTGCAAGTGAATGGTGTTAATGCGGTAAAGCAAGTCTTCACGGAACTCCCCCTTGCGTACCATTTCATCCAAGTCGCGGTTGGTGGCGCATATCAGGCGGATATTGGTAGGTTGCGGCAGGTTGCTTCCTACCTTGATGAAACTCCGCTTCTGAATGGCGGTCAGCAGTTTTGCCTGCAGGTAATAAGGCAGATTGGCTATCTCGTCCAAAAACAAGGTTCCGCCATCGGCAGCCTCAAAGCGTCCGATACGGTCGGCATGGGCATCGGTGAACGAACCTTTTACATGACCGAACAATTCACTTTCGAACAGCGATTCGGTAATGGCACCCATATCCACCACGACCATCGGTCCGTCTTTCCGGTTCGAAAGGCGGTGTATCTCACGTGCCAGCATATCCTTTCCGGTTCCGTTCTCGCCGGTAATCAGGATATTAGCGTCCGTAGTGCTGACTTTTTCCACCAATGCACGCAAAGGACGGATAGCGGGCGAATTGCCCCAATACATTGTCGTATCATTCCCTTCCGAGACCAACATTGCACGTTTTTTCTCCTTTCGTCCATTGCATACTTTACGATATACATCCAGTAAAGTCTGAATCAACTTGTCATTGTTCCACGGCTTCACGATAAAGTCGGCAGCACCGTCCTTAATCCCTCTTACCGCAAGGTCGATATCGGCGTATGCCGTAAACAGCACCACTGCCGCCTGCGGACGCAATCGACGGATTTCCTTCAGCCAGTAAAGTCCCTCGTTCCCGTTGTTGATGCCCGAAGAAAAGTTCATATCCAGCAATACTATATCTACACCGTTTTGAGCCAGTACAGTCGGTATCGTTACGGGAGAGTCAAGTGTCAGAATCTGCCCGAAATAATCTACCAGCAAATATTGCAAAGAAGTCAAGATGTTGCGGTTATCATCCACCACCAATAAAGTTCCTTGTTTTGCCATTGTTGTTTCTGATTTTTTCAACGCAGATTAACGCGGATTAACGCTGATTTTTATTAATCCGCGAAAATCTACGTTAATCTGCGTTTCATCTTTCTGTCTGCAAAGATACACAAAGAAACAATACGCCCTTTCATAGGAAGTGTCTAATTTTTTGACACCAAGTGTCTAATTTTTTGACACTCCACCCAATGAGCTTTTTTATAACAAGCAGGAAACCAACTATTTAATTTTCTGGCACGATATTTGTTATTGATTTGACAGAAACAAAGACAAAATATGAAAAAGAATATGAACATACGAAAATCAATGGGCATGCTGCTCTGCCTGTGCAGCCTGTCAGCAACTGCCCAAGAAGCATGGGACATCGACCGCTGCATGGCATACGCTGTAGAACACAACCGTACCGTGAAGCAGCGAAAACTGGAATCCGACAACTACCGGCTGGATAAGATAGAAGCCATCGGGCAATTCCTGCCCGGAGTAAGCGGAAGCGTGAGTGCACAGTACAGTTACGGACGTTCGGTAGACCCCGGAACCAACACCTACATCTCACAATCTACGTTCAACAACGGCTATGCCATGGAAGGCTCGATGCCTATCTTTCAGGGAGGAAGCCTTATCAACCAAGTGCGGCGGGCAAGAGCGAACGAACTGTTAGGCAAAGCCGCCCTGCAGGAAGCGAAAGACAATACCGCACTCGAAACCTTCCAGGCATACATCGACGCTCTTTATTACTACGGAACAACCCGCCTGGCAGAACAGAAGCTGGTAGAAAGCGACTCATTAGTTTACAAGACCCGCCGCCAAGAAGCGTTGGGACTGAAAGGCATGGCGGACGTGGCACAAATGGAAGCCCAGCAAGCCACCGATGCCTACAACCTGACCCATCAGCGCAACCTCTATGAGACGGCAATGCTCACCCTGAAGCAGACGATGAACTATCCCGTAGCGGATACCCTCGTGCTCGACACCCGGCTGATAGACACACCCGTCATCGAACAGGTGCGGCTCTCGGCAGACAACGCCGATGACGTGTTCCGCATCGCCCTCAACTGCAACCCCACCCTGCGCCAGTCGGAAATGAACAAGCAAGTGGCGCGGATGAACCGCAAGATATCGTGGGGCTCGCTCTTCCCTACCATCAGCATCTTCGGTGGCATCTCTTCTTCTTATTATAAAGAGTTACACCAAAGCGGCTACGACAACTTCGCCGACCAGATGAAGAACAACTTCGGTTCCTACTTCGGCATCTCGATGAGCATCCCCATCTTCAACCGCATGTCCGGTTCCATTGGTGTGAAGCAGGCAAAAAACAACTACCTCATCGCCACCCAGCAATACGAGGCACAGAAAGAAGCCCTGCAGAAACTGGTGCTGCAAGCCGTGCAAGACCGCGAAGGATTCCTCAAGGAAAGCCTGCAGATGGAAAAGAAAGTCACCTCCGACTCCATCGCCTACCGCGTCACACGCCGCAAGTTCGAAGAAGGACTGATGACCTCGCTCGACGTGCAGAACAATGCATCCACCCTCCTCGAAAGCCAGACCGGACTGCTGCAAAGCAAACTCACCTACGTAATGAAGTGCCGCCTGGTAGATTATTATAAAGGAGAGGAAATCATTCGGAATGAAGAGAGAAATGCTACTAAAGAAACGCAGATTATCGCAGATTAACACAGATTGGGCTTAATCATTAAAATTTATAATCTGTGAAAATCTGCGTGAATCTGCGTTTCAAAAAAGAATAAGGAATGAAGAATCGTAAATCGTAAATAGTAAACAGTAAATCGCAAAATCGTAAATTTTAAAATTATGGATATTCAACTCGAAAAGAAAAAAGGCATTCAGAAGAAACACATCCCCTACATCGCAGGCGGCGCGGTCATCCTCGCCCTGCTGGTATGGATTATCTTCGGCAACCACGCATCCACCTTGCGCATCGACGGCGACGCACTCAACATCGCCGACGTCACCTACGGAGAGTTCAACGACTACATCCGCCTCAACGGACAAGTGCAACCCATTTCTATCGTGCAGCTCAGCCCCGAAGAAGGCGGCATCGTGCAGGAAAAAGTAGTCGAGGAAGGCGCGCACGTGAAGAAAGGCGACGTCATCCTCCGCCTGAGCAACTCCAACCTCGACCTTCAGATTTTGAACGCCGAATCGGAACTTGCCGAAAAACAAAACCTGCTGCGAAACACCCAAGTGACCATGCAGCAAGACAAGCTGAACAATGAGACCGAAAAAGTACAGCTCGATGTAGACACACGCCGCAAGCTCCGCACCTTCCAACAATACGAACGGCTCTACAACGAACGGCTCATCAGCCGCGAAGAATATTTGCAAGCGCAGGAAGACTACCAGGTGGCGCAGAAACAGCACCAGCTCATCACCGAACGCCTTGTGCAAGACTCCATTTACCGCACCATCCAAATGGACCAGATGGAAGACAACCTGCACAACATGCGCCAGAACGTCCTCCTCATCCGCGAGCGCAAGGACAAGCTGGAAGTGCGTGCCCCGATAGACGGAGAACTGGGACTGCTGGATGTGGAACTGGGACAGAACATCACTGCCGGACAGATGGTAGGCCAAATCAACGACCTTTCCGACTTCAAGATTGAAGCGATGATAGACGAGCACTACATCGACCGCGTCACCAACGGGCTGCCAGCCACCTTCGAACGGCAGGGAGCAACGTTCAGCCTCAAGGTGCGCAAAGTCTACCCCGAAGTGCGCGAAGGACGTTTCCGCACCGACCTTGTCTTCGAAGGCAACCGCCCCGAAAATATCCGCAGCGGACAGACGTATTACATCGATTTGCAATTGGGCGAACCGACCCAAAGCGTCCTCATCCCGAAAGGCACATTCTTCCAAGTAACGGGCGGCAACTGGATTTTCGTCCTCGACAAGGACGGCAAGAAAGCATACCGCCGCCAGATACGCATCGGACGCCAGAACCCCCAATACTACGAGGTGCTGGAAGGCCTAGAGCAAGGCGAACGGGTCATCGTCTCGGGCTACGAAAGCTACAAGGACAACGAAGTGCTCATCCTGAAATGACGGATTTTTCACCACAGATTACACAGATTTATTAAATGAAGAATTAAGAATGAGGAATAATAATTTGATAAATCTGTGTAATCTGTGGTGAAAAAAGCCTGATTCGACCCCTCGAACGATACAACAACCATTAAAAACATAAAATTTATGAAACAGATTATCCTTTCACTCATCGTACTTCTCGGCGCAAGCCTCAACGCCTGCATGGCAAAAGACAACCAGACCAGCGAAACACGCAACATCAGCGGCTACACTTCCATCCGTATCGACGGCGTGGCAACCGTCCGCTTCGCGCAAAGCGACACTTGGTCGTGCCGTATAGAAGGCAAAGCCGAAGAATTGGACCGACTCACCACCACAGTAAAAAACGGCACACTAATCATCGACCAACGGAAAGAGGGCAAACGGGAGCAGAACATTCAAGGTACAACCCTCTATCTCTCCGCCCCCACGCTCGATGAAGTGGAAATAGATGGCGTAGGCACATTCGAATGCGAAGAACCACTAAAAGCCGAAGACATCCGTTTCGAAATAGACGGCGTCGGCACTATAAAAATCGCCGACCTGCATTGTCAGACAGTACAGATAGATATCGACGGTGTGGGCAAAGGCAATGTCAACGTGTATTGCGATAAGCTGAAAGCTCGTGCCGATGGAGTCAGTTCGCTCAAGCTGAGCGGCAAGGCGCATTCGGCAGACATCAAAGACGGCTTCTTAAGCAAAATCAATGACAGCCGGCTGAAAGTTGAGGAATAAGTTCACCACAGATTACACAGATTAATAAATTTAAAATGCAGAGCCACAGGATACACAGAAGAAATCAATTAAAAAATCTGTGTAATCTGTGGTGAAAAGAAATCGTAAATAGTAAATCGCAAAATCGTAAATAACCACATGAACACCTTAGCACGCAACTTCTCGCATACCTTCCGGCGTTTCCTCACGGCAAGCGTCCTCAACATCATCGGGCTGGCGATTGCCTTCGCCTCCTTCTTCGTCATCATGACGCAGGTAGACTATGATTTGAATTTCAACAAAGGGTATAAGGACTACCAGAACATCTATCGGCTGGAAATCAAGCCCAACGAGGAATGGGGCTGGCAGCTTTGGACACCTCGCCCCATTGCCGAACTGATTGGCACCGCCTCGCCACATATCCAGGCATCCGCCATTACCGGGTGGGTAAATGATAACGATTATGAAGTGAATGGAAATCTTTTCAACGAACCTATGATGACCGGCTTCGGCGACTTTATGAACGTGTTCCAGCCCGAAATGGTAACAGGCTCTACCGATGCCTTGGAAAAGAAAGACAACGTATTGATTCCCGTCTCAATGGCTATGCGCATGTTCGGAAGCACGGACGTCGTCGGCAAAATGCTGTTCCGAGGCAAACAGTCGGATAACAAGCCTGTGACCATAGGCGGTGTCTACAAGGATTTCCCCGAGAACTCGCAGATAGGCAACTATATCTTTATGCCTTTTGACCCGGACATAGACAAAAACAACTGGGGCAACTGGAACTACACCTGCTATTACCGTCTGGACAATCCGGCAAACGTTT
This sequence comes from Bacteroides sp. An269, assembly GCF_002159755.1. NCBI lineage: Bacteria > Pseudomonadati > Bacteroidota > Bacteroidia > Bacteroidales > Bacteroidaceae > Bacteroides > Bacteroides sp. An269. The sequence continues at coordinate 48,437 of NZ_NFJG01000002.1, read as the reverse complement.
CCGAAGTGGAGAAGCTGGCATTCCAAAAACTGATGAAAATAGCACCTGAAGAACTGCAAGAAGGGTTACAAGAAGAAAAAGACAACGCTGATTTCTTTCATTTAATCCCTTTATCGGAAGTGCATTTCTCGAAGATAGGCAACAAAAGTGCCAGCAGCCGCACCACGGTCTACCTGCTCATCTGTGTGTCGTTCCTCATCGTCATTGTTGCCGCTATCAACTTCATGAACTTCTCGCTAGCGGAAACGCCGATGCGCCTCAAGAGCATCAACACGCAGAAGGTGCTGGGAGCAAAGACTTCTTCCCTGCGCGGCGGACTTATTGCGGAATCGGTGCTTATCAGCCTCATCGCTTTTGCCGTATCGCTGGTGCTGCTGCTCGCCGTACGCAATTCAGGCATACAGGATTTGGTGACAGCCGACCTCAGCCTCGGCAAGCATTTGCCTTTACTGGCGGCTACGTTCGGCATCAGCATTCTGATTGGCGTGCTGGCAGGGCTGTACCCCTCATTCTACGTTACGTCTTTCCCTCCCGCACTGGTGCTGAAAGGTTCGTTCGGCCTCTCGCCTAAAGGGCGGAAGCTGCGCACGGCGTTGGTATGCTTCCAGTTCTTCGTGGCGTTCATGCTGATTATCGCCATTGGCATCATGTACACACAGAGCCGCTACATCCGCACCTCAGAGTACGGCTACGATAAAGACGACATTGTCGTAGGCGATGTAACCCAAGACGCACGCAACCAAAAAGATGCCGTAGTAAGCGAATTGTCGCGCATATCGGGCGTGGAAGGCGTGGCATTCTCGCAATTCGTACTCAATTCGCAAGATACTTATATGAGCTGGGGACGAGGCGAAGGAGACAAGAACATCAATTTCGCCTGCTTCCCTGTAGACGAACATTACTTGGACGTAATGGGCATCCGCATCACCGAAGGGCGCAACTTCAAACCCAGCGACAACGGTGTATATATCTTTAATGAAGCCGCACGCAAAAAATACCCGTGGATGGCGGTAGATATGCCAGCCACTCCCGGCGACTGGAACGTAGTGGGTTTCTGCGAAAACATCCGGTTCAGTACGTTCCGAAACAATGACATTGCCGAGCCTATGGCATTCATTTATGTCAGCAAAGCCAAACTCTGGAGTTATGAAAACATCGTCAACGTCCGCATCTCCGCCGGAACGGACAAGGTAGCCGTTATCCGCTCCCTGCAAAAGGCAATGGAAAAGTTCACGCCGGGGCATGACTTCAACTTCCGGTTCATGGACCAGGTGCTCGACAATGCCTACCGCAACGAACTGCGCTTCACCCGCCAGATATTGCTATTCTCCCTGCTCGCCATCGTCATCAGCATGATAGGCGTGTTCGGGCTCACCATGTTCGAGAGCGAGTACCGCCGCAAGGAGATAGGCATCCGCAAGATATTCGGCAGCACCACGGGCGAAATCCTGCGCATGTTCAACCGCCGTTACCTGTATATACTGATAGGATGCTTCATCGTTGCCGCTCCCTTCGGCTGGTGGATAGGACAGCACTGGCTGGAAGGATTCGCCGAACGCACACCTATCCGTGCCTGGATATTCCTCGCCTCCTTCCTCCTCGTTTCCGCCATCACCATGATAACGGTTACGGTGCAAAGCTGGAAGAATGCCAACGAGAATCCGGCGAACAGTATCAAGACAGAATGAAATAAAGTTCACCACAGATTACACAGATTAATAAATTTAAAACACAGGACCACAGGATACACAGAAATATCAATTAAAAAATCTGTGTAATCTGTGGTGAAAAGAAATCGTAAATAGTAAATCGCTAAATCGTAAATAACCACATGAACACCTTAGCACGCAACTTCTCGCATACCTTCCGGCGCTTCCTCACGGCAAGCGTCCTGAACATCATCGGGCTGGCAATCGCCTTCGCCTCCTTCTTCGTCATCATGACGCAGGTAGACTATGATTTGAATTTCAATAAAGGGTATAAGGATTATGAAAAGATATTCCGCGCCGAATTTAAAGGAGGGGAAGACAGAGACTGGCAAACATGGTTATCCCGTCCGTTTGGAGAAATAATCGAGAACAGTTCTCCCTACGTTGAAGCTGTTTTTAACGCAATGATTTGGAACAGTGGTTACGATTATGAAGTGAACGGACATCTGTTCAACGAAACCACACAAACCGGCTTCGGCAACTTTATAAAGACTTTCCAACCCGAAATGATTGCCGGTTCTGCCGATGCGCTCAACCAAGAAGGGAATATCCTGATTCCCCAATCGATGGCGATACGCTTTTTCGGAAGCACAGACGCCGTAGGTAAAACCATCTTCGAAGGCAAACAAGCGGACAACAAACCGCTGACCATAGGTGGAGTATATAAGGATTTCCCCGAAAACACACAGTTAGGAAACATGCTCCTCAAACCGCTCGACAAGAACGAGAACAAAGACAACTGGAACAATTTCAACTATATCTGCTATGTACGCCTAAGCGATGCCACGCAAGCGGAAAGCATCGAGAAAATAGTCAGCCAAAAACTGTTAGAAATGAAACCTTTCACGGGAGGAATCGAACTGAAGGAAGGCACTCCTTTCTTCCGCCTTACTCCCTTATCGGAAGTCCATTTCTCGAAAATAGGGAATAAGAGTGCCAGCAGCCGTACTACGGTCTATCTGCTTATCTGCGTGTCGTTTCTCATCGTCATCATCGCCGCTATCAACTTTATGAATTTCTCGCTTGCCGAAACGCCGATGCGTATCAAAAGCATCAATACGCAAAAAGTGTTAGGGGCAACTACCGGCTCGCTCCGCACCAGCCTGATTATGGAATCGGTGCTCGTCAGCATCCTTGCCTTTGCCCTCAGCCTTGTTTTGATACTGGCTTTGCGCGATTCGGGCGTAGAAGATTTGGTCAGTGCCGACTTGAGTTTAGGCAAACATGTGATTCTCTTAATCGCCACCTTCGGCATCAGTGTATTAATAGGCATACTGGCAGGGCTATATCCATCGTTCTACGTTACCTCTTTCCCTCCTGCCCTCGTACTGAAAGGCTCGTTCGGCTTATCACCCAAGGGACGGAAGTTGCGCACAACACTGGTTTGTTTCCAGTTCTTCATCTCCTTTATGCTGATTATCGCTATCGGTATCATGTATGCTCAAAGCCGATACATCCGCACTTCGGAATACGGTTATGACAAAGATGCCATCATTGTGGGCGAAACAACCAAAGAAGTCAAGCAACAAATGAATGCCGTCGTAGACGAACTGTCACGCATTTCGGGTGTGGAAGGCGTGGCGTTCTCGCAATTCGTTCTCAGTTCATCCGACACTTATATGAGCTGGGGCATCTCCGAAGGAGAACGGACAATGAACTATGAGGTGATGCCAGTAGACTACCGTTACTTGGATGTAATGGGCATCCGCTTGACCGAAGGACGTAATTTTAAATCTACAGACGGCAGCGGATTCATTTTCAACGAAGCCGCAAGAAAGAAATACCCATGGCTCACACTGAACCAGCCTCCATTCCAAAAGAGCATGGCTTTCCCTGTCATAGGTTTCTGCGAGAATATCAAGTTTACCTCGTTCCGCAACGATAACGATGAACGCCCCATGGCATTCTTCTCTACCAAAGATTTAGGTTGGGAAGGTTGGGAAAACACCGTCAATGTCCGCGTCTCCGCCGGAACAGACAAAGTGGAAATCATACGTTCGCTGCAAAAGGCAATGGAGAAGTTCACGCCGGGACACGACTTCCATTTCCGCTTTATGGACCAAGTGCTCGACAATGCGTACCGCAATGAATTGCGATTCACCAAGCAAATCCTGCTCTTCTCCCTGCTTGCTATTGTCATCAGCATCATCGGCGTATTCGGCTTGACCATGTTCGAGAGCGAATACCGCCGCAAGGAAATCGGCATCCGGAAAATATTCGGAAGCACCACGGGCGAAATCCTCCGCATGTTCAACAAGCGGTACCTATATATACTGATAGGATGCTTCATCGTTGCCGCCCCCTTCGGCTGGTGGATAGGACAGCACTGGCTGGAAGGATTCGCCGAGCGCACTCCCATCCGTGCCTGGATATTCCTCATCTCTTTCCTCCTCGTAACCGCCATCACCATGATAACGGTCACCGTACAAAGTTGGAAGAACGCCAACGAGAATCCGGCGAACAGCATCAAGACAGAATGAAATAAAGTTCAACACAGATTACACAGATTAATAAATTTAAAAATCCGTGTAATCTGTGGTGAAAAAGACACCAACCAACTATTAACTATTAATTATTAATTGTTAATTATTAATTGAAATGAAGACTTACTTCACCTTCTTGGAGCGCAACAAGCTCTTTACATTCGTCAACGTGGCGGGGCTGAGCATCTCGCTGATGTTCGTGCTCCTTATCGCCAACATGGTGACACGGCAGCTCACTGTGGACAAAGACCTGCCCGATGCCGACCGCATCTATGTGTTTGCCAACGAACACTGGGCAGGAGGACATTACAATCTGGGCGACCGCCTGAAAAGCCGCTATCCGGAGATAGAAGACTGGTGCGCCATCAAAGTATCAAACCCGTATGTGCAACCGGACGACAAGCCGGTGCAGGTATTAGGTGCCAGCGTGAAGAAGAACTTCTTCGAGTTCTTCCGCTTCCCTTTGCTGGAAGGGAACCGCGAACAACTGCTTACCGATGACAACAGTGTCGTGCTTACCCGCTCCGCCGCCCTTCGTCTGTTCGGCACCGAGCACGCCGTAGGCAAGACCCTAAAAATCATCCCTTGTAATAACGGGATATTTACCGTGACGGGTATCGTTGAGGACATCAACAATTCTATTATCCCTTCGGACATCGACATCTTCATCCCGTTCGAGAACATGAAATACATCCAATGGAGTTGTTCGATGGAATGCACCGAAATGAACGATGCAGCGGGGAGCACCCTCTTCTTCCGCACCGCTCCGGGAACTGACTTGAACCGGAAAGCCGATGATGTAGTGGCATTCCTGAGAGAGTTTTACTGGTTGTTCAGAGACAGTGACAGCTTCAAGAAAGTCCAATTCATCCCATGGCATGATTTCTACTTTTCCGAAACTCCTGCCACTGTCTACCTCAACCAGTACGACTTCAAGCTGGTAGTGATTTTCATCACCATCGGCGTGCTTATCCTCTTGATGGCGGTACTGAACTACATCAGCATGAGCGTGGCGCAGACCAGCTACCGTGCCAAGGAAATGGCTACACGCCGCCTGCTCGGTTCGTCACGCCCCGACATTTTCTGGCGCATGATAGCCGAATCAGCACTGCTCACATTGGTTTCGTTTATCATAGGCTTCCTCCTTGCCAAAGCCGCCGAACCTGTGGCTATCGACTTGCTTCACGCCAAGCTTGACATCACGGGCGACCTCAATGCCGCGACCCTCCTTATCTATATCGTATTCATCGCAGCACTGACCTTGCTTTCGGGCTTTATCCCGGCTACGATACTTTCCAACTACAACCCTATGGACGTAGTAAAAGGGACTTTCCGACGCAAGACGAAAGCCGTCTACCTGCGAGTGCTCAACATCGTGCAGTGTGGACTGACTATTGCCCTGCTCACTTGTTCCGCCTATCTCTCCGTGCAGATATACCGCATCGTACACGCACCGTTGGGTTACGAATACGGCAACGTGCTGACTTATCCGTCCTACGGCTCTCAAAAGAACCTGCAACTCTTCCGCACCGAAGCAAAGAAGCTGCCCTTCGTGAAGCATGTTTCTTTCTCATGCGGCGTACCCTTGGACGGAGGGAACAACAATACCACCTATATTCCTTCGGCGGACAGCACCTTGGAGATGAGTTTCCAGACCTTTATCGTTGATTCGGCGTTCCTCGACATCTACCACATACAGATAACCGAAGACCGTCATACGCCGATAGGAGGCAACAATTTCTTTCTAAGCGAACGGGCGATGAAGATGTTGGAACCTGTCGGGACCAAAGATTATTTCACGAGCAACAATTACGGACGCACCCAGATAGCCGGCGTGTTCAAGGATTTTGTCATCAGCCGAAGCCTGATAGACCACGATATCCATCCGCTCCAGATACAGATAGAGCATCCCGACAGCATCTATCCATGGAACATTTCGGTGGAAGTGCAGGACGGCGACCTGAACGCTTACAAGAAACAGCTGGACCAGCTTTTCAAGATAGCCGCCAAGGATTTCTCCTTCGAGTCGGCATGGTACGGCGACCAGCTTCGTGACCTCTACGCCGACTTCAGCCGCATGAACCGCCTGATGCTTATCTTTACCGGTGCCGCCCTGCTTATCTCCCTCTTAGGACTAACCGCCATGAGCCTTTACTTCATCGCCCAGCGCAAGCGCGACATGGCGATACGCAAGGTATTCGGCTCCAGTTCGCTAAGCGAGCAGGAGAGGCTGATGAAGTTCTCGCTCGGTTCCTTGGGTATCAGCTTAGCAATAGCCGTCCCGCTGATGATATTCGGCGTACACCAGATAGACAAGATTGTGACCTTCGACAGCACCTTCCCGTGGTGGGTTCCGATAGCTTCCATCACCGTGGTAGCCCTCATCTCGCTGGTTTCGGTATACCTCATCAGCCTGAAAGCCACACGAGAGAATCCGGTGGAAAACCTGAAGACGGAATAAATTCATAGGCACTAGGTGACTAGGTACTAGGAACTAAACACCTTAGTATCTACAAACCTAGTCAACTAGTACCTAGTTACCTAGTCAACTAAATACAGCATTGATCTATAAACTCTCTTAGATTTCAAATGCCGCCGGCAAGCTTGCGTGAGCAAGGAAGCCGGCGGATTTGTTTTTCTCCTGTTTCCGATGTCTTTCCAACTGCATGAACAACAGACACAAAATTCACTTTGCCATATGAAAGACTTTCAAATCTGTTATCATATCTTTATTCACTGAAGGAGCTCCATAATATCGGGAAGATACAAGAACTGATTCCTCTTCGCAACTTCCCCAATGCAATTTAGCGGAGAAAAACAACCCTGCTCTCCCAATACAGCGTGCCTTCTATAAAAACCATATACGTCCCTTTGGATACAGGCATACCTTCATTGTTTTTACCATCCCACACATAATGTAACGTCCCGTTCCGAGGAGTGGCACCAGTGAAAGCATCAATATTGCCGGATATCCTATTTTTCGGATCAGCTTTGGCAACCCATGTGGGAACGGCATCTTTCCGGTATTCATATCCTCCTTTTGCTGTAAAAGACGTAACATACAAGGTACGTACCAACTTGCCCGTTTCGTCTTCTATCCAAATGGCATATTGGCTGGAAGCAATGCCGCCACGCTGGAAGCGGAAAGAAATCTCCAACCGTTCTCCTGCGGGAGTTTCTTTCGCATCTTCTCTGTCTTTCGCATACGAAGTGGTGCAACCTTGCAGGCAGATGCCGACCGCAACCAGGGCGGCATCGAGGCGTTGCATCTGTTCTGCCGTAAGCTTCCAGTCTACCGCCCCCAGGTTCTGCCGGAGTTGTTCTTCTGAACTGGCTCCGATGACAAGGCTGCACACCGTAGGACGTTGCAACAACCAGTTTAATGCCACTTGTGCCACAGCCTTTCCCGTTTCCGCAGCCACTTCATCCAACACATCTATTATATTATACAGACGCTCGTAAGCCACTACGTTATCCCTTACGGGTGCGCCTCCGCGTGCCACTCTTCCGTCTTGCGGCATGGAGTTGTTCCGGCGGTAGCACCCTCCCAGACGTCCGGCAGCCAACGGACTCCAGATGATGCTGTCTACCTGCTGGTCTATGCCGAGCGGCATCAGTTCCCATTCAAAATCACGGTTCAGCAGCGAGTAATATACCTGAACGCCTCGCACCGAATGAACCGCAAGCTGAAGGAAATCGGCAGGATGGCAGGATGTCCCGTCAAGCTCACGTTCTATGTGAGCAGGCACGGTTGGGCCAGCATCGCCCAAAGCCAGCGCATCCCCTTGCCGGTCATCAGCGAGGCATTGGGGCACGACTCGGAAAACACCACACGCATTTACCTTGCCCTGTTGGACACTTCCGTGGTGGACAGGGCAAACAGCAAGGTCATCCGGTCTGTTTGCAAACAGGAAACCCGGCACGTTTAATTACCCTATGGCACTGTCCACATCTACATAATAATCCGCCGGATTGTTGCGGTCCACATACACGCGCACCTTCTTCTTCGGGCCTATCTCGTAGCTTTCGTACCAGAAGGAACCGCTGCGGAAGAAGTACACCCGTCCATCCGGTGCGGTGTAGCGGCAACTGACCACGATGGGATGACGTCCGTTCATCGAGTTGTTTGTATCCTCGCGGATGCCTGTGATTTCCGCTTCCACCACTTTTCCAGTGGCCAGCAACCGGCGGGCTTTCCGCTCATGGCTGCGCTTCACCAGCCAGAATGCCGCACCCATCCCGGCAAACACGGTTCCCATGAACACGAAGAGGGCAACCAGCCAGCCGTTATCGTCCAGATAGCGCACTTCCCGGGGATTGTTTTTCTGATAATATACGGTTATCCGCTTGCCCGGGTACATGGACGAGGATGCCATGTTGAGTGTGGCTGTATAGGATTTTCCGTCTACGGCATATTCCACGACGGGAGTGCCCAATGATTCGCTGGTCGCTCCGCGCATGGCCAGGATGACGGCATTCACCGGTTCCGCCTTTTGCCGGAATGTATGACTGCTGACGCCAACGGCAATACCTGCAGTGAACAAGATAATGCCAAGAAGAATAAATATGCCGCAGAATACGCGGATAAATGTTTTGTCTTTCCGTCTGCCTTTGGCCAATGCCTTCTCTCTGTCGGGATACATTGAATATGTTTTTTTAGTGAATAGGATAAGTGATAAATCATGGAGGAGTCAAGTTGTTGTCCGTCTTGTCAGCGGCAAACTCGTCCAACCGGCTTCGGTAACTTTCGGGAATAAGCAGTTCCGGCCAGTCGCCCGCCTCTTGGGGTGTAAAAGAGATGGAAGTGTAGCCTATCTGTATTGGCTTGCGGCATTTGCTGTCATAACGCCAACGGGCTGTCCGCCTTACGCCAAAATCATCCGCATAGTAGCTCCATTCATCGGTTTCGGGAAAATACTGGTAGACTTCCGTCGGGCCTAAGAGGGAAATAAACACACCGATAGGAAGCTCAATCTTGTCATGGCGCATATTCTGCCAATTAGTGTACACCGCGAAACCGATTACTCCCAATGCACCGGCGATGATGAGTCCTAAGAATGCTCCCAATATCCACTTGGATTGCTTATAACCCCGGACTACCTGTTCGGGCTTCAGCCCGTCCAAACTATTCCCATACTTTCCGAGGTATTGGCTGATGACGGCATCGTCCATATCCGGAACGGATTGTTCCGTGAGGCGGTGTTTCATCTTATAGAAAATGTCCGGATTATTCCGGTCAACAAATAGGGGAAGCCTGGTACCTACCCGTACCAGCCCCAAAATCCCCGCCATCGAGGAGGAAACGGATTCCTTGAAGCGGTGCTTCGAGCCTCCGGGCAAGGCAAATTCATAGACGGCCATTGTCGTCTGTTTGCCGTCGGAATCCTTCTCTTCCTTCAGTTCCACCACTTCAGCTTCCGCCAAGACACCTTGTGCAACCGCATGAAGCTCAGTTTGATGCCTCTTCCAGGTGGCATGGGCAAAGGAGCAAGCCAGCGCGATGAGGAAAAGACCTAATCCACAGCCCAACCAAAAATAAACCGGAATAAATGCGCACCCGGAAAGAGTACCTGCCACGGCTATTATCGCAAAGACAATAATCGTTTCCTTTCGTTGGCTTTTCTTGCATTCTTTATAGGCTTCTTGGCGCAAGTCTTCTTCTTTCATAACACGGACAATTTATGAATTTGATAACAAAAATAGCGTCCGGTCATTTCATTCCGGTTACAATGCCGTGAATTCCGATAAAAGGCGCAAAAAAACAATCCGGGACGGTACTTTTCTACTGCGGCGTTGCACAACCACTGCGGATTTGTTGCACAAACACATTAGCAGACAAAGTATTAGATGCGGTAGAGGATGAAAACGAATTAAAACACGATGCAATTGAAGTCGCACAGAAAAAATAGGTTAATACTTACAATTATAGGGAACTATATGGTATCATAACTATATAATTCCCTATACTAATATTTGATACTCAGGTGATTAAATTGCAACATTTGGTTCAAGCGTGGAACTGCAATGTCCACTGTAAATCGAAGGTCCTAGGAAAACCTTAACACAAGAGTGGAGTGATAGCAGCCCACGCTATAGCGTGAGAACCACTATGCCTTCTTCTTGTGTTCATCTGAAAATTTCCTAGGTTTTCGATTTACAAGATGTGCATAACGCTTCTTTTAGGGAAAATTATGCAGGGAATTGTTTCACGCACACGAGACTTGTCGTTTGCTGCAAACGCCATGCGGTGCCGATGTTTTCTTCTGTCGTATTCTTGCCTGTAATGTATGTCATGCGCGGTACAAGTTTGTGCATTTTTTTCACCACAGCAGACACAGAGGCTTTTAAATTTTTCCCTGTGATACCCTGTGTCCGCTGTGGTAAAATAGTTACGTTACACTAAATGCACAATTTTATTCCGTGCAAAGTATATACAGGACAAAATCGGTTTGCAAAATATCCAGAAATCGTTATCTTTGTGCAAAAGAAACAAAACCAAATACATTACGACAATGAAAGATTTCTTAAAGTACTTGCTGGCTACCGTTATCGGTCTGTGTATCGTGGGAGCCATCTTTACCATTATCGGCATTGCAAGCATTGCCGGCATGGTGGCATCATCGGGAACAGAAACCACGGTGAAAGACAATTCGGTATTCGTAATCAACCTCAGTGGAAATGTGGCCGAACGCAGCCAATCGAATCCTATGAACCAGCTCTTAGGTGACAAGTTTACGACCTATGGACTGAACGACATTCTCAATTCCATCCGCAAAGCAAAAGAACACGAAAAGATAAAAGGTATCTGCCTCAATGCCGAAGCCTTTGTCTGCCCAAGTGCCTCGCTTCAGGAAATACGTAATGCCCTGCTCGACTTTAAGGAAAGCGGAAAATTTGTTGTGGCATACGGAGGCAACTACAGCCAAAGCACATATTACCTGGCAAGCGTAGCAGACAAAGTGGCTGTAAATCCGCAAGGCAGCCTTGCCTGGCACGGACTGGCTGCACAATCAATGTTCCTGAAAGACTTGCTTGACAAAGTGGGCGTAGAGATGCAAATCTTTCGTGTAGGAACTTACAAATCGGCGGTAGAACCTTACACATCCACCGAAATGAGTCCGGCAAACCGCGAGCAGACACAGGCATTCGTCAACTCTATCTGGGGACAGATGGTGAAAAATGTATCCGAATCGCGCGGCATCCCTGCCGATACACTCAATGCACTTGCCGACCGAAACATGGATTTCCAGCCTGCCGAAGCGTACATCCAGACAGGACTGGCAGACACACTGCTGTACAAAGACGGAATGCTTGCCTATCTGAAACAACTGACCGGGACTGATGAGGACGACAACCTGAACACCCTTTACGTAGAAGATATGGTGAATGTACAGCGCAACATACCGAAAGACAAGAGTGGAAACATTCTGGCGGTATATTATGCTGCCGGCGAGATAGGTGACGGCGCACTGGCTTCGGACGAAGGTATCAACTCGGAACAGATGATAAACGATCTGCGCCGACTGCGCGAAGACGAAAACGTGAAAGCCGTAGTATTGCGTGTCAATTCACCGGGCGGAAGCGCATACGGTTCGGAACAGATATGGCGTGAGGTGACCTTGCTGAAAGAAAAGAAACCGGTCATTGTGTCAATGGGCGACTATGCGGCTTCGGGCGGTTATTACATCTCGTGTGCAGCCGACTGGATTGTAGCCCAACCTACTACACTGACCGGCTCTATCGGTATCTTCGGTATGATACCGAATGCGCAGAAGTTGCTGAACGACAAGTTGGGCATCCATTTTGATGTAGTGAAATCCAACCGGCTTGCCGACTTGGGCGATATCAGCCGTCCGTTTACCGAAGAAGAAAAAAATCTGGTACAGGGAATGGTGAACAAAGGCTATGAGCTCTTTACCAAACGATGCGCCGACGGACGCAAGATGCCGGTAGAAGACATCAAGAAAATAGCCGAAGGCCGTGTATGGACAGGCGAAATGGCAAAAGACTTGAAGCTGGTAGACGAACTGGGCGGTATTGACCGTGCCATAGCCATTGCCGCCGAGCGTGCAGAGATAACGGAATACACCGTAATGGACTATCCCAAACAAGAGGAATTCTTCCTTAGCCTGCTCAATTCGACAACAGACCACTATCTGTCCGCCGGGCTGAAAGAGCAATTGGGCGAATGGTACGAACCGTTCCGCATCGTGAAGAACCTCAAGAATGCAGACCACATCCAGGCACGCATGCCTTTTATATTGACAATTAATTAGTCATGCCAATCAGGAGTTAAAAGGGAATTATAGGTAGTTATCGCCCGCTTGGCAGGCTGGGAGTTAGAAACCCATACCTTTTGCACCACTTTCAGAAGCAAGGCTATTGCTTTTAACTCCTGAACGAAGTGATAACTCCTGTGAAACATAACTACGTTTAAGAAGCTGTTTTGAATTTATCGTGCGATGATTTGGGATGAGTTTTTGAGGCATTTTTGCTTCTGTGATGAGGAAGATAGCGGGCTATCTGACGAAGAACAGGAGCGAAAAGGACCAAAAAATCGCCCAAAGCACACACGAAAACGGATACATCAAGCCAAGAAAAACTTTTTGGAGAAATTCAAAACAGCTTCTAACTCCTGATTCACATTAGTCAACTAAAAATATGCATAACAAGCCGAACGACATACAGATATACCGCAGCCTGCTGCCCCTAGCTTGGCTATACGGAGTGGGAGTGCGTTTGCGCAACTCCTTATTCAATAGAGGCGTGCTGCATTCGCACACGTTTTCCGTACCGGTTATCTGCATCGGGAACCTCACGGTGGGAGGCACAGGCAAAACCCCACACACTGAATACCTGATACGCTTGTTACACAGGGAATGGCAAGTAGCTGTATTGAGCCGGGGATACAAACGGAAATCGAAAGGATTTGTGTTAGGGAATCCGGAAACGCCCATTGAGGAGATAGGTGATGAACCTTACCAGATGTTGCACAAGTTTCCGGACATCTACGTAGCGGTAGACCGCGACCGGTGTCATGGTATCCGCCTGCTGACTGATGGACATACGACACCCGGTACACGGGTTATCCTCTTGGATGATGCTTTCCAGCATCGGTATGTGAATGCAGGCGTCACCATTCTGCTTATCGATTATCATCGCCTGATTACGCGCGATGCTTTACTCCCTGCCGGGCGTTTGCGCGAACCGGTAAGCGGGAAAGTACGGGCAGACATTCTGATAGTCACCAAGTGTCCGCCCGGTCTGGATACAGATATCCGGAATGCCATACGGAAAGAACTGGCGCCACTCCCCCGACAAGAGTTGTTTTTCACGACCTTGGCATACGGGAAACTCCAGCCTTTGTTTGTAGAGGCACCCGAACGTAACCTTGAAAGCGTCCGGACGGATGAGTACATCTTGCTCCTTACGGGTATCGCTTCGCCTGCCCCTCTCATAAAAAAACTGTCGGAATACAGTCCGCATATCGTTCCGCTTACTTTTCCCGACCATCACGCCTTCGATGCTTCCGATATACAATGCATCAAAGACAGATTCGGGAAATTGCCGGAAAAAAAGCGGTTCATCGTCACGACCGAAAAAGATGCAGCCAGGCTCATCGGACACCCTGATATGGACAAGGACCTGATACCTTATATATATGTGCTGCCTATTACGGTAGAGTTCCTCGATGAAGAAGAAAAAGAAATGTTCAACCAAAACATCATAGATTATGTTAGAGAAAATACAAGAAACAGCCGACTTTCTGAAGGCTAAAATGCAGACTCATCCTGAAACCGCCATTATATTGGGAACCGGTTTGGGAAGTTTAGTACATGAGATAACCGATAAATATGAAATAAGTTACAAAGATATCCCCAACTTTCCCCTTTCAACCGTAGAAGGACATAGCGGTAAGCTGATATTCGGCAAGTTGGGTGGGAAAGACATCCTGGCGATGCAAGGGCGTTTCCACTTCTACGAAGGCTATTCGATGCAACAAGTGACCTTCCCGGTGCGGGTAATGCGTGAATTGGGCATTAAGACGCTTTTTGTGTCGAATGCTGCCGGAGGCATGAACCCTGATTTCGAGATAGGCGACCTGATGATTATCACCGACCACATCAACCTTTTCCCCGAACATCCGTTGCGTGGAAAGAACATCGATTACGGTCCCCGCTTCCCGGACATGAGCGAGGCATATTCGAAGGAATTAATCGCCAAGGCATTGGAAATCGCCAAGGAAAAAGGCATCAAGGTACAGCAAGGCGTATACGTAGGCACACAAGGCCCGACATTCGAAACGCCGGCGGAATACAAGATGTTTCATATCTTGGGCGGTGATGCGGTAGGTATGTCGACCGTGCCCGAAGTTATCGTGGCAAACCATTGCGGCATCAAGGTATTCGGCGTATCGGTCATCACCGACTTAGGCGTAGAAGGTAAAATCGTGGAAGTATCCCACGAAGAAGTGCAAAAGGCGGCAGATGCCGCCCAGCCGCGCATGACCACTATTATGAGAGAACTGATAAACAGAGCGTAAGCCATGCACGAAGGAAACAGAACCGAAATAGCGACGCTAGGCGAATTTGGCTTAATCAAGCGTCTGACGGAAGATATTAAATTGGAGAACAAGGAGTCGGAGTACGGCGTAGGCGATGACGCCGCCGTACTCTCCTATCCGGATAAACAGGTATTGGTTACTACCGACCTGCTGATGGAAGGCGTACATTTCGACCTGGTATATACTCCGCTAAAGCATTTGGGATACAAATCGGCAATGGTGAACTTCTCGGATATCTATGCCATGAACGGCATGCCGAAGCAGATTACCGTATCGCTTGCCGTATCGAAACGCTTCTGCATAGAGGATCTCGAAGACTTCTACGACGGGGTGAAGCTGGCGTGCCGCCAACACCATGTGGACATCGTAGGAGGTGATACCACTTCTTCGGTCACAGGCCTTGCCATTTCTATCACCTGCATCGGCGAGGCGGCAAAAGACCAGGTTGTGTACCGCAACGGTGCGAAAGAAACCGACTTGATTTGCGTGACAGGCGACTTGGGAGCTGCCTACATGGGCCTCCAGCTGATGGAACGTGAGAAAGCCGTGTTCCAAGGAGAAAAGGATGTGCAACCCGACTTTGCAGGAAAAGAATACCTGTTGGAACGTTTCCTGAAACCGGAAGCACGCCGCGACATTATCGAAAGCCTGGCAAAAGCCGGAATCAAGCCCACGGCAATGATGGACATTTCCGACGGACTTTCTTCTGAATTGTTGCATATCTGTACGCAAAGCAAGGTGGGATGCCGGGTGTACGAAGAACGTATTCCGATAGATTACCAGACCGCTGTCATGGCGGAAGAATTCAACATGAACCTTTCGACCTGTGCATTGAACGGAGGCGAAGATTACGAACTGCTCTTCACCGTTCCCCTCACGGCGCACGAACAAGTGGAACAGATAAAGGATGTGAAAGTCATCGGCTACATCACCAAACCCGATTTAGGCTGTGCCTTGCTTACGCGCGACGGAACCGAACTGGAACTGAAAGCCCAAGGCTGGAATCCGTTGAAGTAAGATATAGAAATAGCATTATTCACCACAGAGGACACAGAGTACCACAGAGAAAAATTTAAATAACTCTGTGTGCCTCTGCGTCCTCTGTGGTGAATAGAATGCTTAAATTATGCATCATAATCTTTCTCCCGACAACGGTGGAAGAAATAATCTGTCAGAAAGTGCGCGTTTTGTTGTAAGAATTTCCGTCCGTACTCTTCCCCTTTTAAACTGTTCAGCATCGCATCCGGTAGCATGCCCCTGTCTTGCAACATGCAACTCAAGTCGTATGGAATCACGTCCGGGCTAAGTAAGAAAGAAAGCGCTTTTTGAGCAGCGGCTTTTGCATCGTAAAACGGATTGTCGGGCGACTTGACACATTCGCATAACTGGGTTTGTATGTACAGTCCGGTTCGAGGACTTGCCATCAAGATCAATCCATGCTTTGCTCTTATTGAAGGCAACTTCAATCCTTCAGCCGTACGGTATTTCATCTCATGAGTCAGAAAGTCAATCATTTCCTGCCGGGATTTGCAGAAATAAAAAGGCTTTCCGCCGGTTGCCCGTATGAAGTCTTCATACACAGCCTTTTCGTTCCGATGTTCTTTTTTGTCACGCAGGCTTTCTACAGCTTGCTTTATGTCATTATTCAATGACGGCAACAGACTCATTATACCTATTTGATTCCACACTTTTCCATAATGCAGCAAGGTGCAGAGAGCAACTGATTCACCCACTTGCCTGTCTTTGATAGAACTCAAGTCGAAAGAATCCTTAGTAACTCGATACACTTCATCCTTACCGCATAAGTCCTGTAAATACAAGAAACCGTCATCTTCCCCTGTAAGCAAGAAGAAACTTTCTATATACTCCTTTGTCGAACGCCATTCTTGCGGACCGTTGTTCTGTTCAGCCCACAATGCCAGCCATTCGCAAGATGTCAAGGATAAAAGGTCTCTGCGCCCTTGCAACATCAAGGCTGTATAGGTGTTATATACGAGCAAGTTCTTCTTCCCTTGCCAATCCTCGCTTAAATCGCTTGTTGTTTCTTCTAATTCATCCTCATATTGCTTTTGGTTTTCGATATTGAAATAAGAGTCATAATGAAACCATTGCAATACTAAACGATACTTCTCGAAACTGTTCAATCCTCCTTTTCCCTTGGGATGCATAAATTGCCAAAGCCGTTCATTTTCGGGTGCCGTTTCATAAATCTCATCCAATATGCAGTAAAGTTCATTCGCGAAAAGTTCTATCACTGGATTTTCGGGATTAATAATACGTCCTTCATCTCGGGAAGAGAACTGTATATGATGCCATAACAGAAAGCGTATGTCTTCTACATTAATTTCATCGGGGTAATAATTATCATCCAGCGGATAAAAGGGAAGCCAGTTCCCGTAACGTTTCTTACACGCTGCTGTAAAAGTAGTCCAAATTCCTACTTGGCTGATGACATCCTCAAACCAGGCTGTCAGGCAAAGGCTAAAATAGCGGGCATCCTTCTCCTCAAACATTCCGTCTGCTAAAGGCGTGTTCAGTACTTGGTAAATCTGATTGGCTACATCGGTGTAATAGCGGTCTACTTCGTCCACAATTTGATAAGGATGCAATTTTAACCATTCTTTCGGATATATTTTCTTCATTGTTTATTGATTTTAGTTGCACACATCGTTGTTCTTTCTTGTCAATTTTGACCGAAAGTACATAAAAAAACGTTTGTCCTGTTGCTTTCCCGGTTATTTCTGCACTTTTGATAAAAAAGTTTCAAAATAGTTTGCAGATTCAAAAAAATTGCCTACCTTTGCACTCGCAATCAAGAAACAATGATTGTAAAGTTGGTGCCATAGCTCAGTTGGTAGAGCAAAGGACTGAAAATCCTTGTGTCACTGGTTCGATTCCCGTTGGCACCACAAAGAGTCAGAGAGTTACAGCGATGTAGCTCTCTTTTTTATTGCTTTATTGGGAGTCCGAAATAAAAAGGTTTTTCAACATCAAATGATTGTTTCTAAAAAGAATTAGCTATATTTGCCCTTAAAGGATCTTTACCTTTATGGCTCATACAGCAAAGGCAACCACACAGAGGACAGCGACATTGACATTGCCGTTGTGGTAGAACGAATGAGTGATGATTATTTTGAAGATACTCCTTTATTGTGGAAACTGAAACGTAAGATAAGCAATCTTATAGAGCCAGTTCTACTTACAGAAGATACAAACAATCCTCTCTATGCAGATATTCTCAAAACGGGAATACTGATATAAACAGAAATATAGAGACCTATCCAATATAGGACCACTATATTTATATGAGATAAGTAATACAATTGTTAATAATTATGTGTAAGCCGAGGTGTAAACTACGGTGAGTTTTCCTCCAGTATGCACAACCTGCATAAGCTTGATGCCAATAAAAGTTTTGGTTTCCATCAAAATAATCCTTTGCATTTGCTGACCAATTCGGCTACATTTTTCGCATTCATTTTCTCAAGCAGGCGTTTGCGGTAGGTTTGTATCGTGTTTATGCTGAGATACATGCGCCGGGCTATCTCTCGCGTACTCAGCCCTTGCATGAGGTATGTCAACACTTCTTTTTCCCGCTCGGACAAGGTACGGTAAGGTGACCTGTTCTCGGTTCTGCTCCGTTTACCGTACAATAGACTGAATGACTGGCTGAAGTATTCCTGACCGTTCCGTATGGTATTTACTGCCATGGGAATTTCATTAAGGTCAGCGTGTTTGGATACAGCTCCGCTAATGAAATTGCGGATGTCCGATTCGTATAGCTTGGTAGCTATCCAAGGCTCCTCATGCATAGTATATACCAGAATGGGGCATTGCGGCAGATGTTCGTGTATCATTCGGATGAGGTTGAAACCGTCTGTGCCCGGAAATTCCAAATCGGTGATGCACAGGTTGAAATCCGTTCCCGTAAGGACTTGCTTTAACGTGTTCAAGTCGTTGGCTTTCATGCAATGTGCTTGGATATGCGTACTAAGTAACTTTTCCAAGCCGTCGGTCACGATGGGATGATCATCTATCATAAGGATGTTATACAAATTCTCGTTCATTGGATTCGATTTTGAAAGTCATTATAAAGCGGTTCTCTTTTTCGCCGGTCTGGTTTTCGATTGTAGCCCGGATGGCTTTGGCACGGTCGCTTATGGTACGTAGCCCGATGCCTTTTTCTTCCGTTTGGGGACGGTTCGGGTATATGGGATGACCGTTATCTGTAATCTGTAAGAAGATATTTCCGTCTGTATGGCGGGTGAGGCGGATGCCGATGCTTGAAGCGTCGGTATGCTTGATGACGTTCATGGTGATTTCCTGCACGATGCGGTACACTTCGCGGGCGGTCCTTTGGGGCAACGCGTCGGGTGGCGTTGGCGAAGATGAGCTTTCGTTATAGCTGACGCGGACGCCCGTGTTTTCCGTGAGGCTTCGGGCATATTGGCTCAGTATCTCATTCAGGCTGAGGCTTTCGAATTCGGGCGGCATCAGTTCGTGCGAGATGGTTCTTACGTTTTCCCTTACCTGTTTGATAGCCTCAGCCATTGACGCCTGTTTTTCCGTGCGGGCTTTCATTTCGAGGGCAAGCAGGTCGTTGGCGGTACCGTCGTGAAGCTCTTTGGCGAAATGCCTGCATTCTTCTTCCAGTCCTTCGATGTAGCTTCGTGCCGATTCCAGTTCTTTTTCTTGCCTCATCCGGAGCAGTTCCCGTTCGGCGTTCCTCCGCTTGTGGCGTTGCTGGAGCAGGATGATAACCAGACATGCCAGTCCGGCTATCAGGGCGAGGGCTATCTTCAGCGAGTCGGCTTCTTGCTTCAAGACTTTCTCGCGGAGCCGGGTGATTTCCAGTTCTTTCTCTTGTGTCTCGTATTTCACCTTCACTTCCGCCATTTGCGAGGTGACTTCTTGCTTGGCGAGCGAGTCCGCCCACATCCGTGCGCTGTCCATATAGGCGAAGGCTTTTTGCGGATTTCCCAAATGATGATAGCAGACTGCCATTTTTTCGAAAAGCGATTTCTTTTCGCTTCCCGTCGGATGGGTATTCAGGTAAATAAAGTCTTTCAGGGCTTCGGCATACCGCTTTTGTTCGTAGTTCGCCAAGCCTCGTGTCTGGATGAATCCTACGGCGGAGATGTTATGGGGTGGGAGCTTTCCCAAAAGTTTGTTCCCTATGCCGATGTAATAACGAATAGAGTCGGTCATCCCTTTGCGCTGGAAGTACCGGTACATGCCGGGGATGCAGCGCACCTTCCATTCCGCATTGCCTTCGGGACCGCATGCGATTTGCCACGCTTGTTGGATGGAAGCCCCCGCTTCTTCAGTCTTTCCGATTTGCGCCTTGATGGCGGACCGCACTTGCCAGGCAGCGAATGTGGTGGGAAGGTCGTCGGTTTGGAGCACATACCTCAACGCATCGTCGATGTGCCTTTCCGCGTCTTCATAGTTCCGCAGGTTGAAGTAGAATACTGCCAGGTTCAGGTTGAGGTTTCCTATCCAGCTCTTGTCTCCGTATTGCCGGGCGGCATCCAGTGCCTTGTTATAGAAATAAAGGGAAGAATCTTGCCGGTTGAACCGGTGATAAAGCACACCCAGGTCGTTGTACACGCTGACGTGCTTTTCCAAGTCCTCCACTTCGGGCAAGTAGGGCAATACGCTTTTCTTCATCTCCAGCGAGCGGGCGAGTTCGCCTTCGTAGAAGAGCAAGGTGGCTTGCTCGTTGAGCAGAATCGGATAAAGGGGTGAGCCGGTTACGCCTTCCATAGCAAAAGCCTTGTCGAAACAAGCCTGAGCCGAGTCGTATTCGCCTTCTCCCATAAGCGAGACTGCCTGGTCATAGAGATGCGCCAGAAGGGTATCGGTAGGCAATTCTTTTCCTTTGCTTTCGGATAAAGGTATCACGAAAGCGGAAATCAGCAGGATAAGATGCAGGCAATACGTGCGCATAATTGTTTATAATAGTTAACCGATGCAAAAATAGTAATTTATTTGAAACCACATGCCGGGTGGTTGGATTTTTTTCATTCAAGGATGCATTTTGATAAACAGGCATTTTGATAAACATAAGTAAGTTGCCTGTTTAACATAAGTGAGTCGGACGTTTCACATAAGTGAGCCAGCCACATCACTTATGTTTGCAAAGGCTCTTCATGCGAACATTCAATAAAGTTTATTCTCCTTTGAAAAATCACTGTTTTAGGTGACAAGCTAATTGGAGAAAAATGCTGTAATTTGCAAAAAGTGTATGCTCAGTAGATTGTGTGGCATATGATGAAAATTGAATGTCCGCATCCTGCCAATATATACCTTTTGAAAACAGATATATACTTCATCCGCCTGTGGATATATATTTTAGAGGCAAAATGAGAATATTATCATTTATTATATTAGTGTTAAGTCTTTTGGGTTTAACTTCATGTTATCCGACTCAGGAATATGGAGTTAAAGACGAAATTGTGACTAAAACAAAGCGATTGTTAGGACCGGGTCGAGACACAATAAAAGTCGGGGATAAATTGACCATAAAGAAAGTTTTTGAGATAGGTTCAGATATTTGTGTCAAGAATGCTCGGACTGGTGCTTGGCATATTGTAGATTCGAAGCTGTTGTTCAATTTGGATACCGGCAAGTCGATGTATGAAGATTTGCAGACAAAGGACCGTGGTAATCTGTGGGAAGAGAGAATACCTACGCTTAAGATTCCTGAAGAGACATTAAAGACGTATGAACGCTACATGATTATAGGTGCTATAGTCTTGTTGGTTTTGTGTGTTGTTGGATTCTTCCTTCTTTTAAGGGAGAATATAAACCGGACAATGATCGGCGTTTATTATTCCTTGTTGTCATTGGTCTCTTTGTTTACCAATGTCCTCTTTTTTATTTATTCCTCCTGTGATACATGGGGGTATTATGAATATCTGTTTTCACCGAGCGTATACGGTTGGGGACATACTATTCTTTATTGGATTGCTTGCTTTGTGCTGATTGGAGTGAATTTGTTTGCTTATAAAGCTGTCATTATGCTTTCGGAAGTATGGTCAGGGCGTAATTCCTGTACGGGATATGCTTTTCTTGCAGTGGTGGTATGGGCAGTGGTTTATCTGTTTAGTTCCAATACCCTTAACGACTATTTTCTTTGGGCACTGTATGGCATTGTGGCGTTGCATTTGATTGCTTTGTTCATTGTGAATATGAAAGTTAAAGCAAATGTGTTTGAAATGTTTTACATCTTCTTTTATTTTTGGATATGTTTGCTTCCAGTCGTTTTGTCTACTTTGACAACAATAGTATTGATACCTCTCTTGTTGTTTGCTTTTGCAATTGTGAGGTCTGTCCCAAGTATGTTTGCTGAAGCCTTTAAAATTGATGATGGTAAAGAGAAGAAAGTTGTAGGCAAACCTGTATTCGGAGAAAAGACTTGCCAATTCTGTCAATTTTATGAATATGGTTCTTGTGAGAAATATCTGCCAGAGGATAAATATGACGGGAAGGCATATTCTTGTCCTTTTTATAGTTGAAGTTAGGTATATATTTTCATTTAAAATGATACGTTTATGGACGAAAAAGTAAGAAAACAGAAGTTTTTGCAGCTTCAGTTCTGTATGCTGTTGCTGGTGTGTACCTTGTTACCCGATTTGGGTTCTTTGTTGGGGTTACCCGATTTCAGCGTTTCGGTGTTTTGCAGCCAGTTGGTAGGTGTGATCGGAGCCGGATGGGCCTTATACGCTTTCTACAAAATCGGGCCTATGCCCGTACCTTTCTTGTGCTTGGCAGGTGGCGGAATCGTGATAGGGTTGCTTTCGCTTATTCCCGATATGCCGGCTTGGTTGGACTATGTGGGTCTGATAGCCTTGCTTGTCGCTTTGTTTATGAGTGCAGGGGCTTTGGGCATCCGTTGGAAAAATAGTGGAAGCCAGGGAGCTTACCTGGTATTGATGGCTCTGTTGCTACATGTATACGATAGCATCGGCGATTCTACAATGACAGGCATTGCAGCACTGATAGGCCTGGTGCTTTTCTTTGTGGGATTAGGCAAACTCAAGCAAAGTGTTGACCAGAAAGGTGCACAGGGCGTGTCGCGTCTGAAGATAGCCGTTATTTTGGGTATCGTGGCAGTTGTGTTCGGCTGGATTCCCTTGTTGGGTGGCATCGTGGCAGGCATCTTGCTGATTATTGGATTTATCATTGAGTTCTTAGGGTATGGCTCGATGATGCAGTCGGCATCTTTAGGCACCGAAGGGCAAGCAGGTGCAGGCAAGTTACGCATCAGCATGATTATTTTGCTGATAGCAGCTATTATCGACTTATTCCCGTTGACAGGGATGGTCGTAGGACTTATTTCGCTGGCTGCTTTGTGGCTGGTGTTCAAAGGCTGGACCATGGTGCTAGTAGGATTGGAACAATATAATTAATATAACAGAATCTATGAAAACAAAACAATCAGTTTTTGCCCTTGTTGCGATAGCAGCATTGGCATTCGCCTCTTGTGGAGGTAATGGAACATCCTCATCGGGTGTAGCCAAGAAAAGTTTATTCGGCGATATACCGGAATTGTATGAAGAAAAGGCGGTAGACTTGTTGAAAGAAGCCGCATCCATGCAAGGCAAGGAGGCGAGTATGGGTGAAGCTCTTGGGCTGGTTGCCAAGATGCAGGTGATGTATGAAGAAGCAGGAAAAGAAGCCCAACCGTTGGCAGACAAACTGGTAGGGGAAAAAGTAGCATATGAATTGTCGGATAGCCTGTCTTATCAACTTGTGTCGGACATTGAGGTGAAAAAAGTTTCTCTTCCTGAATATGCATTATTCGGGGGTGGTGAGCAGACTACACGGCTTCATGTGAACTTTGACATCGTAATGACTCAAAATTCAGAAGAATATATCAGGTTGTATTATTTGATTATGGATGATGATACACCTATCGGTTATGGATCTTGCTCAGGATTAGGGAAACATGCTGTAGGCGATACAATACATGTTAAGGATAAAATTACCGCTCCGGATGTCCCTGCAAAATATGCAAAAGCCTGCAACATGTTAAAATTTGTCACAGAATATACCTATTATTCGCAACGGGATGCATTGCGTGAACAAGCTAAGAAATGGAATGAAGAGTTAGAAGCCAAATACGGAATTAAAAAAGAAGATGATAAGTGATTTTCTTATTCCATTTGTCTCAATCGGCTTTATCTGTTATATGATAAAATAACAGCATATTATTGAATAGTTGTTACGGTCGGAATTCTGGGAGGAACTCCGACCGCTTTTTATAGAATGTTCCTATACAAAAGCAAAGATAAGGCTTACGGGACATGTGTGGTTGGGCGGTCATAAAAGTTCAATATGCTTCAAATATCACTGTTTTAGGTGACAAGCTAATTGAAAAAAAATGCTGTAATTTGCAAAAAGTGTATGCTTAGTAATTGTATGGCATATTATGAAAATTGAATATCCGTATCCAGCCAATACATACCCTTTAAAAACGGATATATACTGCATGGACAGATGAATATATACTGCATGTGCGGTTGAATATATACTGCATGTGCGGTTGAATATATACTTCATCCGCCTACGGATATATACTTCAGAGGCAAAGTAAGTACTACTGCGTTTTTCACACAGACGGATTGGCAAATTGCGGAATTTATACTATGAAAAAACAATAATAATAGATATGGCTGTAAAATCAATGTTGACATGGAAATCTTTTATGCATTCCAGATTGGTCTTATTGGGAATGCTTTTGTGTTGGGGGCTGTCTTCGTGTTCGCCTTGGGAAAGAGATTTAAATAAGGTATATCAAGCCGCACAAAAGGGTAATAAGAACGCGATGTTAGTTTCCAAGGAAAAGGCTTGTACGCTTTGCAGCCATTATGGTCATATTTCGGAGTATTGCCCGCTCGTTGGCGAAAAGAGAACGATATGATAGTGCGGCTTATTCTTGACCGTATTATACCACAGATAAATGATAACTCTTTAATAGTTTTGACTGTAATTTAGATAGTATGAAGATGAAACAGAATTTGTTTGTTTTGCCTGTCCTTGGCTTGCTGCTGATGCTTTGCCAGGGATGTTCGGAGGATAAAGAAGAGAATCCTCCTGCTCCTGAGTCTCCGTCTATAACGGTTGAATCGGAAGAAGATATTCCTGTGTTTGATACTGCTGGCGGTACGCTCGCCTTGACTTTTACAACTACTTCCGATTGGACGGCTTCTGTTGACGGTGCTGCCTCGGGTTGGCTTAGTGTTTCGCCTGCAAGCGGTGAAGCGGGCACTCATACGTTGAGCCTTGTCACTACGGCAAATGATAGCTATGATGAACGTAATGCTTCGGTCACAATCACATCGGGAAGCGTAAAGAAAACCATTACCGTGACACAGAAGCAAAAGGATGCGTTGATTCTGACTTCCAACAAAGTGGAGCTGGAAGCAGAAGGAGGCGATTTCTCGATAGAGCTGCAGGCGAATGTTGAAGTGACTTATGAGATTGAATCCGGTGCACAAACGTGGTTGACTCCCGTTGCCCGTTCTCGTGGACTAACTTCCTCATTCTTGGCCTTCCATGCAGAAGCTAATGAGGAGGCGGAAGCCCGTCAGGCTGTCATCAAGTTAGCTGGAGGAAACGGCTTGACCGAAGAAGTTACGGTCTATCAGATGGGAACCGGTCCTACATTGCTCTTGAGCCAATCCGAATATATCGTAAGCAGTGCCGGAGAGACCATTCAGGTGGAATTACGAAGCAATACGGCATACGAAATCGAAATGCCCGGTGTAGATTGGTTAAGGGAAAATTCCTCCCGAAGCCTTTCCACCTATACACATTATTTTATAGTAGACCCGAATGAAACATACGACGCGCGTAGCGCGGTGATTCGGTTCGTGGACGAGGAGAATGAGCTGAAAGACAGCGTAAACATTGTACAAGTGCAGAAGGATGCCATCATCTTGGCAAAAAACAAGTATGAAGTATCAGGCGCAGGAGAAACGTTGAACTTCTCTATCCAAACTAACGTGGACTTTACGGTCAGTACCAACGTGGATTGGATTACACAGAACAATACCCGTGGCTTGACGGAATACCCTTTGAGTTTCACCATCAGCCCCAATGACAATGATAATTCTCGCACCGGCATCATTACCATTGCCGATGCCAACAACAACCGACAAGAGATTACCGTGGAGCAAACGGGGAAGGTGAATCTAAAAGATATAGAACGTGAAGCATTGATAGAGCTTTACAAAACAACCGGCGGAGATAACTGGGGTGATAATACCAATTGGTGTAGTGACAAGCCTGTTAGCGAGTGGCTTGGAATAAGTGTTACAGAAAATGGTGAAGTGAGAGGAATAGTATTATCAGGGAATGGATTAACAGGAACTTTGCCTGAATCATTCTCTATATTTCTTGACCATTGCGAATGGATTATGCTAAATGGCAACAATATGCATGGGACAATCCCTTCATCTATCACAATGCACCCCAGGTGGAGTGAATTTGCATGGGATATCATTATTCAGTGCAAGCCCTATTATGGGGATTCAAAGCCAATAAACTTTGATTTTACGGGTATCAACTTGAAAATCACCGATGCAAACCTTACCTTGTTGGATGGGTCTCGCCTGAATAGTTTGGAATGGTGTCGAAGAAATGATATTAACGTAGTGTTGACGGCAGAGAAAAGGAAAACCATGATTCCGGATATTACAGAATTACTGATAAACCTACAACTTGATTATCAAAACAAAGGATTAGGAACATTATTATGTTTCACGGATTGCAATACGCCTAATGAACTTAAAGAATATGAATGGGAAGACATTATTGATAATACAGTAACCACAAATCTCGATTATGTGATAGGAACAGACAATTATTTTTTACACACGGACAATAGTTATCTCCAGTCAAGAATGGCTTACATTTTTGACAAGGAAGGGAATCTTGTAAATCTTGTTAATTATGATAATTACATTCCGCCAGCAGATTCAGAAGCCTTCTTTGGAGAAGTTAAAAGAATTATTTCTACCTATCTTGGTGAACCGGAAGAACATCCGGAATATGTTCCCGGCATGTACACCTCTACAGATTACAGTAAAGACGGAGAAGTGACAGTCTTGCAAAAAGCAACAGTAGGGAAAGGCATAGACCTTGTGCTGATGGGGGATGCATTTGTGGATAAAGACATGGAGGAGGGAGGTCCTTACGAAAGTACCATGAAAGTAGCTATGGAAGAACTCTTCTCTGTAGAACCATATAAATCGTTAAAGGAACGGTTCAATGTTTATATGGTCAAAGCCGTTTCTCCCAATGGTGAATATACGGATGAAGCAAAACGTGCCATAGAAGGAGATGATGATTGTTTTGAATATGCCCTGAAGGTTCCCGGCATAAATACAGAACGGTTGAACATCATCATGTCTGCTAATCCTAAAAAATTGGCTACGACTTCTTATGCAAGCCTCTATGAAGATGGATCATTCGTTGCTTACATTCTAAGCTCAACTATAGGGTTCTATGATGTCTTACATGAAGCTGGAGGACATGGAATTGCCAAATTAGCAGACGAATATATTATAGAGGGGAGTGATACCATGCCAGAAGAAAACAAAGAAATATATGATTATGCTTGGACTACCAAAGGGTGGTGGGCTAATGTGGATTGGCGCAGTGACCCTGAAACCGTGAAATGGGCTCGCTTTTTGAAAGACGAACGTTATAAAGACGAAAACTTAGGCGTATTCGAAGGAGCCGACACTTGGGAGTATGGATGTTACCGTCCCTCTGAATATAGCACTATGAACGGAGGCGGAGAGTCCACGAGTTATTTGAATGCCCCCAGCCGCGAACAAATCTACAAGACTGTTATGCAACTTTCTGAAGGCAGTTCGTGGACTTACGACTACGAAGAATTTGTGCGGTTTGATGCCGTTAGCCGAAATGCAGCGGCTTCACGTAGTTTGCGGCAACAGCCTTCTGCCACACAGGTAGAAAAGTGGAAGAAGACCCACCGCCCACCTGTACGGGTGAAAGGCACTTGGCGCGACGCTAAAAAGAATCACATCGTGGTGCCTTACAGATAATAGTAGCATAAAATTGAAGAGACATAATTTGCGGTCGGAGTCCGTGAGAGATTCCGGCCGTTGTTTTTTATATGCCTGCCGTAAGTTTGTATCTGAGAAGCGAAGATATCGGTAATGTCAGGAGACACAGTTATTATGTGAGGAAACACAGAAAAATTACAATAAAAATGGCACATAGAGTGATTATCGTCTGTCATCTCCATATGCCATTTTATGTTTTAGGGACATTTACTGAATATCCCCAAATAGGAATTGTCGTTTAATTCATTCAATTTATGGCTTCAAATGTGCATAAATAGTCTCTGTTTATTCTTCGACAGCAGTCTCTACGGTTTCCATCTGAACACCTTCTACAAAATCAGTTTCACCGCTTGATACCAGCAGATTGTACCATTGAATCAGCTTTTTGATATCACTGGTATGAACACGGTCACGGTCATAATTGGGTAATACTGCCGCCATAAACCCGTGCAGCTCGTCACTGGATGCTTTCTTATAATTGAACTGCACTTCAGCACCATTTTCTTTTTTCTTTACCGATTCGAGCACAGTAGCCAATGGCACTTCTTCTGCATCGGTGTACATAGCAATATCGCCCAACGAAATCACTTTATCACTGGCATAGACCGGCATTCTTTTCTTATCTGCGATATTTTCAACAATCAACATATTTTTAGCCTGAGAAATCAGCTTATACAGTCCCGGTTTTCCCGAGATTGCCAAAATAGTTTTCAACATACGAGTTTCTAATTAGTTTAATAATTTATTTTAATAGGACAAAAATACAATACACGACCGACATACACAAACTTTATCCGTTACCTTTTATCATTTTTTCTAAAGTTTCCTGCAAATCGTCTAATTGAAGATTTAACGGACGACTCCCGTCATTGAATATGATAAAGTCTGAGCGGTCCTGCTTGGCTTTATCATCCATCTGAGCTACTATCCGCTGACGTATTTTCTCTTCGGTAGTACCGTCACGCAACATGACCCGACGAATCCGAAGTTCTACCGGAGCATACACCATGACAACCTTATCTACAATGTTGTCGAAGCCCGACTCAAAAAGGATAGCCGACTCTAATGCCACAATCTCACATCCGGTTTGCAAATCCGCCCATTTCAGAAAGTCAGCCTTTACCTGCGGATGGACAATGGCATTAATTTGCCCGGCATGACAAGAATCGGCAAACAGGTAATTTGCCAGCAAAGGTTTATTAAGTGTGCCGTCACTCTTGTAAACCTCTTTTCCAAGCAATGCTGTCAGCCTCCGGCGAATCCCTTCATCAGAAAGCATCAGACGTTTTGCTTCCGAATCGGTATTATAGACCGGAATTCCATAGTGTTCTGTCAACAAGCGGGAAACATACGATTTTCCGCTCCCAATTCCTCCGGTAATACCTATCTTCACCATTCGGTTTCCTCCCCCGATGTCTGTTCTATTAAATAATCGACCGAAGCTGGCGTAATACGAACATGACTGACATAATCGGGAGAAGTCTTTAGAGTCAGCGGAAGTTTGTCACTCTTGGCCCGAATGATATCCTCATAAGTAACACCAATAAAAAAGTCGTCTGATGTGGCATCCTTGAAATGCGCCAAACCTACTTGAAACGTCACCTGCACTTTCGAAGGGAAAGTACGCAGCACCTTATCGGCAGGGAAATTAATGCCCACAATCGGCACCTCTACGGTTTTTTCGGAATACATATCGACATACACCAGCAGGTCATCGTATGCCGGAACAAACTTCACTCCTTTAATCTTCTGCAACATTACCCGCTGGTTCAAAGTATCCGTTACATTTTGCAGATGCACTTTCTCGGTATAAGCAGCCGTCAATGTATCGAGCACTTCTTCGGGGGCATATGCGATGACCGAATCGGGAGAAAAACCTATGTGGGAAATATAATACTGCAAGCCGGCACTTACTTCACCTGCCAGCCTGACAGGAACTTTCTTCGCCTTGCCCATCGTGTAAATAAAATCAAGCGTATCCGGACGTACCGAAAGCAGATGGGTAGAGACGTTCAATTGTGCCGAAATCTTCTTCAACAGGTCTGCCGAAGAAATATGCACATGCGCCCCCCGGTCCTTATAGTCGTTAAAGTCAAACGAAATAGGAAAAAAGGTTCTTCCCAGCATATAGTTCAGCAAGACTGTCCCCCGGTCTTCCACCCTTACCCGCACATCGCCTGGCAGTTCGGATGTCAACACGGCTTCTTTCGGGACGTTTTTCAAGCGTAAAGGCACCTTAAATTCTGTCTGATAGACATCATCCAGTGTCTGCAACATCCAAAAAGCGAAAGAGACCAAGACAAAAAACAAGAAGACCAGACTCTCCTTGCACTTATCGCTAAGCAAGAATTTTCTGATCTTCCGTATTCCCAGTCTATAATATTGCTGTATGTTCTTTACATCGAACATAGATCCGTCTCTTATTTATTGTTTGCAGCCTGTGTATCAGCGTAAATAGAGTTCTTGTCTACTTTCAGTTTTACACTCGGAGCCACTTCTACAATAACAGCATTGTCTTCTATTTCTTTAATCTTCCCATAAATACCTCCGGCTGTAACGACCGACTGTCCTACCTCCAGGTTTTTGCGGAAGTTTGCTATTTCCTTCTGCTTCTTGTTTTGGGGACGAATCATAAAGAAATACATAATAGCAAAAATTGCTACCATCATAATCAGGAAAGAGTAGTCACCTCCTCCTTGTGCTGCCATAAATACAGTTAACAAATTCATAATTATCTTTTCTTGGTTAATAAAATATCAGCAGACAAATATATCAATTTTTTGTCAGCTTGTTTTCCTTTTTCAATTGATTAACAATTCCATCCAGTGTGCCATTAATAAATCCGCCACTTTTGGGAGTGCTATACAATTTGGCTATCTCCACATATTCATTCAGCGATACATTGACCGGAATATTGGGGAAAGTCAGTATCTCGGCTAGTGCAACCTGCATAATCACCACATCCATTGCGGCAACCCGTTTCAGGTCCCAATTTTTCGAATGTTCACTAATCAGGTGACGGTAATAATCGGCATTCAAAATGGTACGACGGAAAAGACGGCGCGCATAGTCTTTGTCTTCATCGTCTTTGAATTCGGGCAACAGTTCCTGCTTGTCCCCGTTTTCGGGGGCAAAACGTTTGATGGTCTTGAGCACGAATGTATCGACAATCTCCTTGTCATCGTTCCAATACAAGCTCTGGTCTTCCAGCACTTCATCCAATGCCTGATTGTTGAAAATTACCTTCTTATACAGCTTCCGCCATACTTCACGGTCATCTTCATACGAAGAAACTTCGCTTGCCATGTATTCCTTATATATATCACTTTGCATAATCTGCTCGCACAAACTCTTGATGAACTCGCCCTCGTTCTCCCATGTTTTCTTCTGAGAATTGACAAATTCATTCAGCTGCCTGTTCACTTCCAGTTGCGCGATAAATCGGTTGTCTACAAATTTTGTGTTAGGATTCAAGTCTTCCGGCGTGGGAGCAAGCTTGTGCCTGGCAGCATCCAGCCGCCTGCTGGCATACCGCGTCACTTCTACCATCAAAAGCAAAAGATAGTTGTACAGATCATACGCCTTGGACAAACTGAAGAACAACTCCTTTTCTGCAGTATCCAAATTTTTCCCGCCATTCTGATAATAAGCGTAGATTATCTGAACCACCTTCAAACGAATAAGAACTCTGTTAATCATACTAATTATTATAACTATGTCACATTATGAGGTGCAAAAATAATGATTTTCATCCATACGTTCCAAATAAAGTACGCATTTTTACTGTTTTTTTCTGTTTATAGATATTTTAAGACATAGTTCCTTGGCTTTTTGCAGAAAATTCAGCAATTTTGGCATCGGAATTTTAGATTTTACAGACAATGGAAGAAGTTAAGAAGAATACGATGACTGAAATAGACAAAGAAATCGTTTTTAC
This sequence comes from Bacteroides sp. An269, assembly GCF_002159755.1. NCBI lineage: Bacteria > Pseudomonadati > Bacteroidota > Bacteroidia > Bacteroidales > Bacteroidaceae > Bacteroides > Bacteroides sp. An269. The sequence goes on along the minus strand of NZ_NFJG01000002.1, from coordinate 16,641 downwards.
GAAAGCTATCAAAGCCGGGAAAAGAATCTATTATTTGGATGTGAAGAAAAGCAGAAGAGGTGAAATGTTTCTCGCCATCACGGAAAGCAAGAAAGTCGTAACAGGTGAAAGGGAAATGTCGCAGGTCAGCTTTGAGAAGCATAAGATATTCCTTTATAAAGAAGATATTGAAAAATTCATGGATGGGCTTCATGAAGTAATCCGGTACATCGAGCGTGAGCAGGGACCGATTGTAGGAGAAAGCCACATCGCTGAAAACACCGACCTCAGAGGCAACACAATCCTGAATGAGCCGCTAAAGACAGAAGACATTAAAATCGACATCGATTTTTAATAACCAGAGGTACACCCGCTTTTTGGTCAACGGATATATATTCACCAGCCAATGAAAATATCTACCCGGGCAGGTGAAGATATATTCTTGACCCATTGAAGTATATCTTCAATAAAAGACGAAAACATTTCGTTCAAGAAAAATAGTCCATACGCTTGCAATATCAAAGAATATCACTACCTTTGCACCGCTTTTTCAATTTCATCGTTGTGACATTGACGCATCGTGTGATGGTGAATTAAGCAAAGATATCACTTAATTTAGAGTAACACAAAATTTATCAAACATGAAATCAATTGACATTACAGGTTCTTTAAGAACAGAAACAGGCAAGAAGGCTACCCACGCTTTGCGTAAGAACAGTCAAGTTCCATGCGTATTGTACGGCATGAAGAAAGACGAAAACGGTCTGCCCGTTGCCACTCCTTTCACTGTTACGGTAGAAGGTTTGCGCAAACTGGTTTACACTCCGCATATCTATGTAGTAAACTTGAACATCGATGGACAGGTTTACAATGCAATCATGAAAGATATCCAGTTCCACCCCGTAACTGACGCTATCCTGCACGTTGACTTCTATCAAATCAACGAAGAAAATCCGATTGTAATGGAAGTTCCGGTTCAATTGGATGGTCTGGCTGAAGGTGTGAGAGCCGGTGGTAAACTGGTACTGCAAATCCGCAAGTTGAAAGTGAAAGCTTTGTACAACAATATGCCCGAACGTGTGGTTATCAATGTTACCAACTTAGGACTGGGCAAAACCATCAAAGTCGGTGAATTGCACTACGACAATATGGAAATCCTCAATGCCAAAGAAGCTGTGGTATGTGCTGTCAAATTGACCCGTGCCGCACGTGGTGCTCAGGCTGCCGCTGCAAAATAATCCTGTAAACCACTAAAAGTACAAATCCACTTTCAATGAAATATTTGATTGTAGGTCTGGGAAATATCGGTGACGAATATCACGAGACCCGACACAACATAGGATTTATGGTATTGGACGCTTTAGCTAAAGCGTCCAATATTGTTTTCAAGGACGGACGTTACGGAGCTACGGCATCACTATCGCTGAAAGGCAGGCAACTTATTCTGCTGAAACCATCCACTTACATGAACCTGAGTGGAAATGCAGTCCGATACTGGATGCAACAAGAAAAAATTCCATTAGAAAACGTCCTCATCGTAGTAGATGATCTGGCACTCCCATTAGGAAGCTTACGCCTGAAAGGCAAAGGAAGTGATGCCGGCCATAACGGACTGAAACACATAGCCGCCATACTAGGCACACAAAACTATGCAAGACTACGGTTCGGTATCGGCAATAACTTCCCGAAAGGAGGACAGATAGATTATGTATTGGGACATTTCGATGAAGAAGAACGGAAAATTCTTCCCGAACGGATCAGTACAGCGGAAGAAATCATCAAAAGTTTCTGTCTTGCCGGATTGAACATCACCATGAATCAATTTAATAATAAATAAGTATAAAAGGAGGCAGAGCATCCGTTTATACTTACCCCTCTGACTTCTTTAATACTTTAATACTAAAACAGAACAACCTATGCCTGAAGCAAGAATAGACAAATGGATGTGGGCTGCCCGCATATTCAAGACCCGCACCATCGCCGCCGAGGCTTGTAAAAAAGGAAGAATACACATCAACGGGGCACAAGCAAAACCTTCCCGTATGGTCAAGCCGGGAGATGTCATTCAAGTAAAAAAACCGCCCGTTACCTATTCTTTCAAAGTATTGCAGGCGATAGAGAAACGCGTAGGAGCCAAACTGGTTCCCGAAATTATGGAAAATGTCACGACACCTGACCAATATGAATTACTGGAAATGAGTAAGATAAGCGGGTTCGTCAATCGTGCTAAAGGTACAGGAAGACCAACCAAAAAAGACCGTCGTGAATTGGACGACTTCTTTATGCCCGAATATAATGATGACTTCGACTTTGATTTCGATGACGAAGATTCGGACGATGAGGAATAAAAACATAGAGGCATAAAGCACAGAGCACGTAAGACTCTAAACTTTATGCCTCTATTGCCTGTTACAGATTTGCCTTGATGGCTTCAATCAATTCCTGATACTCGGCATCCGACAAGTAAACCTTTCCCGGATTCATCTGGAAAGTTCCTCCATAATCCGGACCATCTACATATTTGGGTGCCAAATGAAAATGCAAATGCGACAACTTGTCGCTGTATGCTCCATAATTGATTTTCTCAGGATGGAATGCCTTTTGCATGGCACGGGTCACACGTACCACGTCTGCCATAAATGCATTACGGTCTTCATCGCTCAACTCATTCAAGTCATTTACATGATCTTTATATGCCACCAGACAACGTCCGCGATAAGTTTGTTCTTTAAACAAGAAAACACGCGAAACACTCAGCGGAGCAATTTCAATCATCAAATTGTGCAACGTCTCATTGTCCTGACAATAGAGACAATCTTTCGGATCACTTTTCATACTTCTTTTTATATTTAATAATTATAAAATAATGGTTTTATCCTTCTGCCGCAAACAATCGTTTCAAATTCGCTTCTTCACCTACCACCCAGACAATATCATTTTCACTTAAAGGTAAATGTACGTCAGGAGCACGAAGCACATTCTCCCCAGACGACTCTACCCCTACTACCAGACAATGATATTTCGACCGCACACCACATTCAATAATATTTTTCCCGACAAAGGGAGAATCTTTATCCACAATAAACTGCTTCAACAACATTTCATGCCTTTCAAACTCCCCGTCATCAGAGGTACGCATCGCCTTCATTGCCATTGAAGAGAAAAACGACAACTGTTCATCGGTACCAATAATCTGTAACGTATCTTCTGGAAAAATACGCGATGCGCCATCAGGGATATTCAACCGTCGGTTGCCTCGTATGATAGATGCCACATGCACACCGTATTTTTTCCCTAAATCCAGTTCTTTCAGCGTGTGTCCGACCCATTCCGAATCAGGAGACACCACAAAATCACTCAAGTGTAAATCCCTGTCAAGCAACTTGCCGGCATACGACGGACGCTTGCCGCCCAAATATTCCTGCTGCATCTCTTTCGAACGCAAATTCATCACAAACGTACGCTCCAGCACAATAGACTGCTTTTTAAGGAAACGCGAAAAGACCATAGCACATACCAGCAAGATAGCTATCCCCATCATCAACGCCACCGATGTGTGAAACAAGCGTTCGATTACAGACACGATAAATCCTGCAGCTATAATAACCCTGAAGACAACTAAAGAAATCAACAAGGCATGATTGAAACGATTGTCTGCCCATAAAGTACGAAATTCTTCCGAATGGTTTTTCTTCATAATCATCGCACGTAAGAATGGAGCCAGCACTGCTATCGTGACAACAGCTGTCAACACCCGGCCCCATAAGTCGCCCAACATATTCGTAGCAAAAGGCTCTACCAAATGCAGACACACCATAATGACACCAACTGAAAGGACAGAATAAACAACCACAATCCGAAGCACTGCCGTCATCAGTTTCTGCCAATTAGTCTTATGATTCACCGTAGATGCTCCCGCCGAATACCGCTCAAGCAACAGGCTCCAACGCTTAGGCAAGTGGCTGTTAACCAGATTATAAGCAGGAAGAGCAAGCCGAATCATATAAGGAGTAAGGAAAGTAGTAATCACCGATACCGCAACCACAATCGGATAAAGGAAATTACCGGTCACTCCCAAACTGACTCCCAAGGCTGCAATGATAAAGGCAAACTCTCCGATTTGAGTCAGGCTGAAGCCACATTGTATCGCAGTTTTCAACGGTTGTCCCGACAACAAGACACCTGCCGTTCCAAACAGAGTCTGCCCCAACAGTACAGCTGCTACAATGGCTAGAATCGGATATTTGTATTCAACAATCATATGAGGATTAACCATCATGCCTACCGATACAAAAAAAATGGCACCAAACAAATCCTTAACCGGAGCCACCAATCGCCCGATATGCTCCGACTCAATTGTTTCCGAAAGGATTGACCCCATAATAAAGGCACCAAATGCCGGAGAAAAACCTACAGCAGCTGCAAAATAAACCATTCCGAAACATAAAGCAAGCGATACAATAAGCAACGTTTCATCACTCATCAATTTACGCAATCGCTTCAACAGCAATGGAATCAGATAAAGTCCCACCACCAGCCACAACACTAAAAAGAACACCAGTTTGGCAAGACTGTACACCATTTCGACTCCCTCAAAATGTGTACTGACCGCCATTGTAGAAAGCATAACCATCAATACAATGGCAAGAATATCTTCGATAATCAGAATCCCCAATACAACACCGGCAAAATGCTGCTGACGCAAACCCATATCATCAAAAGCCTTATAGACAATCGTAGTAGAAGACATGGCTATCATTCCTCCCAAATAGATACAGTCCATTTGTTTCCATCCAAACATCCATCCCACTGATATACCGACCACGATCATACACAAAATAATGGTACAGGCTGAAATAACTGCCGAACTTCCTACTTTCAACAGTTTTTTCATACTGAATTCAAGCCCCAAAGCAAACAACAGGAAAATCACACCTATCTCTGACCATAAATGTATATTTGCCTCATCGGTTACGGAAGGAGTGAACTGAAAATGCGGGCTGCATAAAAAACCGGCAACTATATAACCTAATACTAAAGGCTGCTTCAGTTTTTTAAATACAAGCGTCATCACTCCGGCACATATCAAAATCAATGCCAGGTCACTAATAAGAGGGGCTAATTGAGACATATTGTTCAAGTTGTATGTATATTTCCATACAAATGTAACAAAAAATCCGATAGATACGAATACATACAGAACAGATTCAAGAAAAATCAGTGCACGGACACGCAAAAGCTATTTTTTGACTACCTTTGCAGAACAATCAAATAAATTTATATATGATAGTTTGCATAGCCGAAAAACCAAGTGTAGCACGCGACATCGCCGATGTACTTGGAGCCAGAGAACGCAAAGATGGATACATCGAAGGAAACGGATACCAAGTGACTTGGACATTCGGTCACCTTTGTACACTGAAAGAACCGCACGAATATACACCTTCGTGGAAATCATGGTCGCTCTCCAGCCTGCCTATGATACCACCACGGTTCGGCATCAAACTAATTGAAGACCCAGGCATACACAAACAATTTAAAATCATTGAACACCTGATGCAGGCTGCCGATGAAATTATCAACTGTGGTGATGCCGGACAAGAGGGGGAACTCATACAGCGCTGGGTGATGCAAAAAGCCGGTGCACACTGTCCGGTGAAACGCTTGTGGATTTCTTCACTCACTGAAGAAGCCATTCGTGAAGGTTTTTCCAAACTGAAAGACCAAATTGAATTCCAGCCGCTTTACGAAGCAGGACTGAGCCGTGCCATCGGTGACTGGCTGCTGGGAATGAATGCCACCCGACTGTATACACTGAAATATGGACAAAACCGCCAAGTGCTCTCCATCGGGAGAGTACAGACTCCTACCCTTGCCCTTATAGTCAACCGGCAACAAGAGATAGAACACTTCGTACCGAAACAATACTGGGAGCTGAAGACTGTATACCGAGATACCACTTTCAGTGCCATCGTGCGCAAAAGTGACGAAGAGCTTGCGGAAGAAGCATCCCAAACTTCACAAGCATCTAAAAAAACCATCAATAAAGAAGAAACAAATCGCGGCATTCCACCCATCACCGATGAAACAACAGGAAAACTGCTACTTGAACGTATCAGCAATGTACCTTTTACAATTACTGACACGGCTCTTAAAAAAGGAATAGAAGCACCTCCTCGTCTGTTCGACTTGACCTCACTACAGGTAGAATGCAACAAGAAGTTTTCTTATTCTGCCGATATGACCCTACAGCTCATCCAATCGCTTTATGAAAAGAAAGTGGCAACCTATCCCCGTGTAGATACCACTTTCTTAAGTGATGATATTTACCCCAAATGTCCCAAGATACTAGAAGGATTAAAAGATTATACCTCTTTCACGGCTCCTCTATCCGGAAAGGCCCTGATTAAATCGAAAAAAGTATTCGACAATTCGAAAGTGACCGACCACCATGCCATCATTCCTACAGGCGTACAACCTAAAGGATTGACTGATATGGAAAAACAAGTGTTCGACTTGATAGCAAGACGCTTTATTGCCATATTTTATCCGGATTGCAAATTTTCCACTACCACAGTCACAGGAGAAGCTGATGGCATTGAATTCAAGGTTAGCGGCAAGCAGATCATCGACCCAGGCTGGAGAATCATCTTTGCCAAAGAACCGAAAGACGATACGAAAGAAGGGGAAGAAGAAAGCGTATTGCCTGCTTTCACCAAAGGAGAAAGCGGACCACATACACCTATGCTGAATGAAAAATGGACACAACCGCCCAAACCCTATACCGAAGCCACCTTGCTGCGGGCTATGGAAACAGCAGGCAAGTTAGTGGATAACGAAGAGTTGCGCGACGCCCTGAAAGAGAACGGAATAGGACGTCCTTCCACCCGCGCAGCCATCATCGAAACATTATTCAAACGGCATTACATCCGCAAGGAACGCAAAAGCCTGACAGCTACTCCCACAGGTGTAGAATTAATCGGACTAATACACGAAGAATTACTGAAATCTGCCGAACTGACCGGCATTTGGGAAAAGAAACTGCGTGAAATAGAACGGCGCAGCTATGATGCCAAACAGTTCTTGAACGAATTAAAACAAATGGTTAGTGAAATAGTCAACAGCGTGTTAAGTGACAATACAAACCGACGCATCACCATAACAGCAGAAGAACCTATACACAAAACCGTTACCAAAAACATGCCCCAAAAGAAGAAAACAACTTCCACCAAACGAAGCAAGAAAGTTGTTTCTTCTCCCAATACCGCCACCGATACACTACCGCAAGAAGATGCTATCGTAGGAACAAAATGCCCCTTATGTGGAAAAGGTACAATACTGAAAGGGAAAACCGCATACGGCTGTTCGGAATGGAAAAACGGATGTACGTTCCGCAAACCTTTCTGAAAGTTTTTCTTACCACAGACTCGTATCGTTAAATTTATAACTAACCCGTTGAAAACAAACGAGTTCATTGGTAAGGTTTAGCATAACACAACAGGTCAAGTAGCTGGATTTCAACAACTTTAATGAAAAAGTTGATTTTCAGTTACTCCGTTTTTATTCTATCAAGCTTTCATTATTGTCCGAATGCCTTGCTTTATTTCGCAACACACATTCACGGCTTGTGTTGGCATAGCAATATACACAAAAATGACGGCACGTATCATACATCCCGATGTCTTTGCTCACCATGCATCCGCATATTTTACGTTGCCCCTTGTCTTTCAGATTTTTCCGTTCAATAGGAATAGGAGGAATCTCTCCGAATAAATCCGGTTCGGGCAACTTGCCGGTATGCAGATAGTAAACCAACTCCTTATCTTCGCCGAACACACGTTCCATTAACTCCCCGTCTATGCAACGGTTATGCTCAATGCCATAATCTTCCAAGTCTATCTCTTCGGCACACGTGGCAAGCGTCAGGTTCCAGCCTTCGGCTTTCCATACATCGCGCAATTTTGCCAGACCTTCCACTATTTCCAACCGTTGCGCCTCATTCAGTTCTGCGGTTTCTACATTCTCTTTCGTAAAGCAATGCGTTTCCTTTATCAGATTGTTTTGCACTTTCCGATAGGCTTTTACATCCACAAAGCTGAATACCAGCTTGTCCGTGTACCCTTTCAACCGATTGCCTATCTTCCATATCCGATTCAGCAATATACGTGGGGTTATGTCAGGCGTGATAACCAACGGGTCAAACCGCCATATCACTCGCTCATGTCCAATCTGCTCCGACAATTTGCAGAACGTTTCAATCCGTTTCTCCACACTGGGCACATTCGGTTCGAAACCTTCGCGTACATAGTCGTTCAACGTCACCTGAAAATAGTAATGGATGCTTTGTTCGTCTAACTTATATAAATAAGGTAAGATAGGTTCCGGATTCTTCGTCCAGAACACCACTACTTTACAATGCCTGAAAGAGACATACATCGGCTTCCGGTTGAACGGATTATACCATACACAATACCCTTTAGCCAAGCGGTTAAAGAACCATTTGGCATAAAAGGCAGGTATATCCGTAGAGCGGCTGGCGGAAATGATTACCGGAGCGGTCGCTTCTATTTGTTTGCCAGAATCGGTGGTTATCTTTTCCTTCGCTACCCGGAACTTAACATGTATCTCTTCACGAGTTATTTTATCCGTTTCCATAATAACTGAGCATCTCGCGAAGATACAAAATATAATTGGAAGCCAATGTTTTATCAATGAGATGATAAATATCTAAATACCTTTTTAAATATTATTCAGCCTTCTATGATAAAGCGTTGCTGTTCCTTTAATGTCTTGACCATGTCGCAGTGCTTTATTTACATATCATACAGCTTTTCCAAATCACTAATAACCTCATCATTTAGTATCGGTTTGAACAATTTGTCAAACATGCTTTGGTTTCCTTTTAGACCTTTGGATTGTTCCGGTTCGCAATACTCAAAAACTTCAATTATAAACACATTTTCTTGTCAAAGCTTAAATGATTTTGGTGAGTAATCACTATCTTTGCAAATATTGTCAATTATTATTGCACGTATGCAATACGTTTTAATATGGGAACAGAAAAAATAAACAGACTAAAAATAGTATTGGTAGAACAAGGGAAAACCGGGAAATGGTTAGCTGAACAGTTGGGAAAGAACGAGGCAACCATTTCACGGTGGTGTTCCAATGCTACCCAGCCTTCATTGGAAATGCTGATGAAGATAGCGGAAATTTTGGAAGTGAATGCAAAGGATTTGATTAACAAGGGAAAATTCGATTAAATGATATGGCTAATAAGAATCTGAACAAGGCAAAAGAAGCCAAGAAAGACGAATTCTATACGCAATTGGAAGATATTAACAACGAGCTGCGGCATTACCGGGAACATTTTCGCGGTAAAACTGTATTGTGTAATTGCGATGACCCACGTGTGAGCAATTTCTTCACCTATTTTGCTTATAACTTTGAGTTCCTTGGATTGAAGAAACTGATTACCACTTGTTATAAAAATCAGAACATTGACTTGTTTAGCCAGAACAAGAGCGAGCAAGCCGTTTATTTAGTTTACGAAGGCGACAAGAACGGCGACCATATACCCAATGCCGAAGAGATAGGCGTAAAACCGTTGAAAGGTGACGGGGATTTCCGCAGCAAGGAATGCATCGAACTGCTCAAAGAAGCGGATATTGTGGTAACCAATCCACCGTTTTCCTTGTTTCGAGAATACGTGGCGCAATTGATGACGTATGAAAAGAAGTTCTTGATTATAGGGCATCAGAATGCTATTAAATACAAAGAAATATTTCCTCTTATAAAAGAAAACAAATTATGGTTAGGATATGGTTTTAAGGGCGGAGCAGGGCATTTTATCTCTCATTATGAGGACAAGGCTACCGCTGGTGACCATCGTGAAGGAATGATTCGGGTATCCGGCGTTACTTGGTTTACCAATCTGGAAATAAAGAAACGGCATGAAGATATTATTCTATACAAGCACTATACGCCGGAAGAATATCCAACTTATGAAAACTATGATGCTATAGATGTGTCAAAAACAGAATATATTCCTTTAGATTACGATGGCTTAATGGGAGTTCCTATTACATTTATGGATAAATACAATCCAGAACAGTTTGAGATAATAGGAAATACTTGTGATACAGATTGGATAAGGTCTGCCGGTTTTAAGCCGATGGGACAAGCAACAATTGATAATTTAAGGAAACAAGGAAATAAGGCTCATGTCACGGCCAATATGAATTCTCCGTACATATTGAGAAATGGTCTTGTATCTTTACCTTATGCACGAATCATAATTCGTAAAATCAAAAAATAACCGATATGCAGATAGAATTGAAATCCATAAAAATCCAAGACTTGATTGACGGATATATCAACGATCCCGATACCGGTGTAAAAGGCTATCATGGCAAGTTGGACATACGTCCGCCCTATCAGCGTGAGTTCCGTTATGACGAAAAGCAGCAACAAGCCGTTGTGGAAACCATTCTCAAAGGTTTTCCCCTTAACATCATGTATTGGAGCGTGGATGAGAACGGCAATTTTGAAATGATTGACGGGCAACAGCGTACCCTCTCGATCTGTGGGTTCTATACGCACGATTTCCATATCGTTGATCCCGACCGGGGTACACTCTATTTTTCTACACTCACAGAGGAAGAGAAAGCCAAGTTCCTCAATTATGAATTAACGGTGTATTTTTGCGAGGGTACAGACAAAGAAAAGTTAGACTGGTTCCGGGTAATCAACATTGCAGGAGAGAAACTTCTCGACCAGGAATTGCTGAATGCCGTCTATGCCGGACCTTTCGTAACAGATGCCCGCAGGCATTTCTCAAAGAACGGATGTCCTGCTTATAAGATGGGAGCCGATTTTTTGAGCGGTAATGCCATAGAGCAGGCGTATTTGGCAACTATCTTGAAATGGGCGGCTCGTCATGACGGTGTAGAAAGCGTGGACAAATACATGGCATTGCATCAGTTTGACCCAAATGCTAATAAACTTTGGGCTTACTTCGTATCAATCATCACGTGGATACGTTCAACATTTACCAAATACCGCCGTGAAATGAAAGGTTTGGATTGGGGAGCCATGTACGATGAGTTTGGTGAAAACGTGTATGATACGGTCGCCCTCGAAAAGCAGATACACGATTTGATGGAGGATGACGAAATTATGAAAAAGTCCGGTATCTACCGTTATGTATTAAGCGAAGACCTACGCGACCTTAGTTTCCGCACTTTCGACAAAAAGCAGAAACGCGAAGCCTACGAGCGACAACAGGGTATCTGCGTTCATTGCGGCAAGCATTTCGAGTTGGAGGAAATGGAGGCCGACCACATCACGCCGTGGAAAGAAGGCGGTACAACGGTGGCAGAGAATTGTCAAATGCTTTGTAAGAATTGTAATAGAATTAAAGGAGGAAAATAAGTATTAATTATGTGCAGTAAACTCGATGTATATCAGATTTGTCTCTCAAAACGCTCTGGGACACTCAAAGATGTTGTAATCAAGAAAAACAATATTACAGATTCCCCAATAACAAGAACGAAGATATTCAACTCTTTTTATCGAAATTTGTTAGAATTGATAGGAGGCAATGTCTTTTGCATTGATGCAAAGAAAATGGGATTAACTATATTTAAGGGGAAAGGTGAAAGAATAAATAATATTTTAACATCACATTCTTCTTTTGTCATCGAGGGATTTATAGATGCAGGTCCCTATAATTCTATTCGTAAGCTTGCAAAATTATCAGATTTATCAAAAAGACGTACAATTAATAAAAATGATATTGTAACAGATAGATATTATTTCTATTTATACTTCCCATGGGACTCGAAAATAGGTATATTAATGGTTCAATCCAAAGAAAATTCATCAATTCGCAGAGCTATAAAACCTTTTATAGAAAGATTGTTTAAAACTGATGCGACAAAAGGATGTAGGGTTAATATATACTATCCTAAATGGTTAAAAGAACATTTTATTGATGGTGCAAACTTGTGTAGCCTGACATATGAACAAGAATTTGTTACGCAAATCCAGACAGAAGAAGAGACTTTAATAAAATCAGAAGATTTTGATGTTAAGGTGACTATTGTTCCAAAAACAGATACTGAAACTATATCAAATTCCAGTACTATAATAAACAAAATCGGGAGTCTTTTTGGCATAAAAATAGGAACAGACACATTTTCACTTTCTTCTTTCACTAAGAAGAAAGGAGTAATGAGAAATGACGATTTAAAAAAATCGCTCCCCTTTGTAATCGACAAAGAAGATGAAATACATCCTATCATACATATAGACGAATATATCTCTGCCGATGAAAATGGTGATTTTAAAAGAGAAGATTTGAAATCACTATGTGACAATTTGTTAGATAAAATAAAATTAGAAATATACGGTTTTGAACATAGATGAATAGCAATCTTCTTATATATTATCTATTTAAGCTTATCAAAGATGGTCATGAGTGGCAATATAAAAATCTAAATGGGAAAGGCAAACAATCCAAGTTATATTTCTCATCTTTGCAGATTATTGCACTATGTATCAGTATATTATTTTGCATTTCTGTTCCTCAAGGATTAACAACTGATGCTACAGACCATATTTTAACTTGTTTATCTATTATGGTTGCATTGTTTCTAAGTTTAATCATTGTCGTTTTTGACAAGTCCAAACAAAAAAGGATTATAAAATCGAAAAGTGGCGAGGATGTTTCATCTGAGGAATCAGAGGTGTCTGTTACGGATTTGCATCTGTGGAATTTTTTCTATCAATTTAATGCTTTGACGTCTTATGCAATTTTATTGTCTATTTTTGTTATCATATTAATACTTATCACTCTAATTTTTGACATTAAAGTAGATTTGTCACAATACTATATTGTGCCTTATAACCAATGGAATAAGAATAATATTTTTACAGCCTTAAATTTAACACTAATACTTCTGATAAGATTTTGTATTGTCTATTTTTTAATAGATTTTTTCATCATTTGTTTTTATGCTATATGTCATATGTATCAATATATTAGATTGGATTTCCTTAAAAGGAGACCAGGCATTCAGATTTATAATGAAGAAAATATTTCTGAAACATTTAAACGTGAATACGGTCTTAACATTTCTACTATAAAAGGAATAATTGCAGTTGTTATTGGATTGATAGCAGGAGTTATTATTTGGAACTTTTTCACAACATAAGATTATGATATGATTACTGAATCTCAAAACATAGAGTTCAAAGAATCTTGGCGCGACGAATACCAGAAATGGATATGCGGTTTTGCCAATGCACAAGGCGGTATCCTTTATGTGGGTATAAAGGACAATGGCGAAGTGTGCGGTGTGCAGGATGCCAAGAAGCTGATGGAGGATATTCCGAACAAGGTGCGCGATATGATGGGTATCTTGGTAGAAGTCAATTTGAGGGAAAAGGACGAAAAGCAATATCTGGAGATTGTAACGGAGGCTTATCCTTATCCCGTTAGTTTCCGTGGAAAGTATTACCAGCGGAGTGGGGCTACCAATCAAGAACTGAAAGGGGCTGCACTCGATCGTTTTATGCTCCGCAAGCAGGGTAAAACATGGGATGGTGTGCCAGTACCTTATCTGAAAGCGGAAGACTTGGATAACGCCACATTCGATTTATTCCGCAAGTATGCCAAACGGAGCGGACGTATGGAGGAAGCGGACTTAATGGACGACAATCACGGATTATTGGAGAAGCTTCGGCTTTATGAGGGCAGTTATCTGAAACGTGCTGCCGCTTTGTTGTTCCATCCTGACCCGGAACAATATGTGACTGGAGCATTTGTAAAGGTCGGCTTCTTCCGTGAAGGTATGGATTTGGTATATCAGAATGAAGTGCATGGTAACCTGTTCCAACAAATTGTGAAGCTGATGGACTTGCTGTGTACCAAATATATGAAAGCCATCATTACTTACGAGGGCATCCAACGGATAGAAACATTGCCTATGCCCCGTGAGGCTCTGCGTGAGGCATTATTAAATGCTTGCATCAACAAAGACTATGCAGAACCTTCTCCCATTCAAATCCGCGTGTATGAAAATAAGTTGGAGATAATAAACGGTGGGATGTTGCCTGAAGGGTGGACTGTGGAAACATTATTGTCTTCTCATCGGAGTATGCCTTACAACCCGGATATTGCCAATACGTTCTTTCGTGCCGGTGAGATTGAGGCATGGGGACGCGGCATTGAGCGTATCATCACGGCTTGTAAGAATGACGGTTTCTCCACGCCGGAGTTCCGCTATGATGCTTCGGGTATTTGGACTACATTTAAGTTCGAGTACCCAGAAAGAGCTACTACCCAAAGCGACCAGAAAACTACCCAAAAGACTACCCAAAAGACTACCCAAAAGGCCATACAAAATCTGACGGAACAACAGCAAGCTATACTCTCATTCTTAAAAGGACATCCGGAAGCGACCCGAAAAGAGATAAGCGAAGGCCTTTCTAATATTACAGAGGATGGTGTAAAATATAATCTTTCCCGCCTTCAAGAGCTTGGCTTGCTGAAACGTATAGGAGGCAGGAAGCAAGGATATTGGCAAATTATAGAATAAAGGAGGATTATGGACGATTTGGAAGAATTTGAAAGCAGGCACAAGGATTTGATGGCATGGCAACGCTTTCAAGACGAGCTTGAAAGAATCAAGGGAGAAAATACCTACGATGATTTGCACGACTTTGAGGATAAAAGCTTATCCTTACAGCAGGAAACCTCCACGCAACTTGGTGCAGAACGCTGCAACAATCCGGTGGAGCAATAGTGGGAGATTACGCTACTTACAGAAAGATAAATCAAAGATATTCAGCTTCTTGAATCAATAGTTCGATTCCTAATGGGAATACCATGTTCCCGTCGTTAAAATCAATCTGTTTCATTGCTATATCGCTTTAACAAGTTATGTTTCTTTTTTCGGAGGCAAAGTTAAACGAAAAGCCGCAGAATAATGTTTTTCTGCGGCTCAATATGTGTTGGTGAGAGGCTCTTTTTGTCGCAATAAAATTTCGGCTGGCTATGATGATTCACGATAACTTGCTTCTTGAATATCTAATAACTTTCTGCTAAGTTATATCATGCAACAGTTATTTTTCAGCAAAGACATATGCACTCCGAGCTTTTTTCACATTGCTGGTAATATAATGATACGAACTATTTATTCGGGAACTTTGTGGTATCAAATTATAGAAATTGTCATGTATAAAATTTGATAATCAGAAAGATATAGAATATAATCCGGCCCAAGCATGGAACTGTGTGCCATTTCCACATCTCTGAAGGTCCTAGGAAAACCCAACACACAATGGTGAATAGACAGCAGCCCCACGCTATACAGCGTGGGAACCGCCAACGTCCATTCCTGTGTAACTCTTGAAAGTTTCCTAGGGTTTCAAGAACAAGAATGAAGAATGAAGCATGACGCTTCTCACAAATATTTTTCCCACAAAATAGTGAGCCGCAGACGCTTCTGCCTGCTCACTGCCACAAAAGTAAGCAATCCTTACGAACAAATCAAACGATATTCTTTTATATTTGATGGGTAAAGAATTTATATCCGAATCTTTTTCAAATAAATCCCCCAAACTCTTGACTTCGCTTCTGGGCTATATTATCTTTGCAGATAGCTTCCTTTTACGGTTTTGATATCAAGAACGTACGGTTTCCAATTGGAGAACGTACGGTTTCCATATCAAGAACGTACGGTTTCGATATGGAAACCGTAAAAAGGAGACAGCTGAAAACCGATTATTAACCTTTTAAAAACACATTGCCATGAGTGCCCTTTATGATTTCTTGCCTGTGCCGCCAAAAGGAAACGATGAAAGCGGATCGCACCTTTATCCTAAGCTGCGTCCTTACAAGACTGTTTCTTTCGATGAACTTACTGAAAAAATTGCCTCCCATTCCGGATTGACCAAAGGGAATATCTTTGCCGTGATGGAAGAGATAGAAAACTGGACCAAGCAGCTCCTTTCGGAGGGGTACCGCGTGCAGATAGGGAACATCGGCACGGTTTCTGCCTCGCTCAAGGCAGATGCGGAAGTGTACGATAAAGGGGATATACACGCCCAATCCATCCGTTTTGATAAGGTGAAGGTGACCGTATCGAAACAGTTCTCGAAGCAATGCAGCGGAAAGGTACTGCGTGCCCCTTCGGGGAAGAAGTTCCGGCAAAGTTCGTACACGTATACGGAGGAAGAGCGGCTCGCCTTGCTTCAATCGTATCTGGAGAGCCACGACTATATCACCCGTGCGGAATATGGCGCTTTGACGGGGCTGCTGAAATACAAAGCTTGGCAGGACTTGGACAAATGGGTGAAAGCGCACCTTATCGACATCAAGGGGCGTGCTCCTCACCGGGTGTATGTGAAGCGTAAGGGGCAGGATGACAGGCTTTAATTTTTCAATAAAGTAAACTGTTTTGAAATTCTACAAAATCAGCACACGATAAATTCAGAAGCTGTTTTGAATTTCTCCAAAAAGTTTTTCTTAGCTTGATGTATCCCGTTTTTCGTGTGTGCTTTGGGCGATTTTTTGGTCCTTTTCGCTCCTGTTCTTCGTCAGATAGCCCGCTATCTTCCTCATCACAGAAGCGAAAATGCCTCAAAAACTCATCC
>NZ_NFJG01000199.1:0-3187 GCF_002159755.1 Bacteroides sp. An269 | reverse complement strand
TGACCTGCAGTTCGTCTTGCTCACCGGAGTTACCAAGTTCTCGCAGGTAAGCGTGTTCAGCGGTTTCAACCAGCCTGCCGACATCAGCATGGACATACGCTATGAAGCCTTGTGCGGTATCACCCAGGAAGAACTGGAACACTACTTTGCCGGTCCGATAAGTGATATGGCAGACAGGGAAGGCATATCCAAGCAAGAAATGACCGGTCTGCTCAAACGCCAGTACGACGGATATCATTTCAGTGAAAAGATGACCGATGTCTACAATCCTTTCAGCCTGCTCAATGCTTTTGCTTCCGGCTCTATCCGTGATTACTGGTTCCGTAGCGGTACGCCTTCATACCTCATCCGCCTGCTTACACATACCAATGAGAATTTGGATGAACTGACCGGGAAATATTACGACCCGCAGGAGTTTATCGACTATAAGGCAAATGTAGAAAAACCTTTGCCGATGATTTACCAGAGCGGATACCTCACCATCAAAGATTATGATCGCGATTTCGGGACATTCCTGCTCGATTTTCCCAACAACGAAGTCAAGAAAGGATTTGTGGCATTGATTGCTTCAGATTATTTGAAGCCCCGGCAAGAAATGGGCAGTTGGGTGCGTAATGTGGTCCTATCTTTGCGCAGGGGAGAATTGGAGAAATTAAACAAGCTATTCACCTCCTTCCTTGCCGACATTCCCTATACCATGCGTCGCAAGCAGGACGAGAGGGAAAGGGAGCGTTATTTCCACTATACGTTCTACCTGATATTCCGCCTGGTCAGCGTCTATACGGTCTATACCGAAAAGGAACAGAGCGAAGGACGGGTGGACTGCATCGTAGAGACACCCGATTACGTCTATATCTTCGAATTTAAGCTGGACGGAACGGCAGAAGAAGCCTTACAGCAAATAGAGGAAAAAGGATACGCACGCCCGTATGCTTCCGACAGGCGACCTATATATAAAATAGGTGCCAGCTTCTCCTCGCAGACTGGGACCATTGACGACTGGAAGGTGCAAGGTTAATATCTTTGAAACAAGAAAGACGCAGAAGTATAATAATCCGTTTACACTTCTGCGTCTTTGTTATTTCAATGTGATTCCGTCCAGATTATACCAGATGTGCCACCCATTCATCACGGTCGCCCGGAAGGAGGTCTACTACCGGAATCTCAATCATTGTGTAGCATCCCGGTTGCTGACGCATCGAGGCGCGGGCTACGCATACCAGTACTTGGGCAGTCAGAGCCGGATTGTTGATTTTCATATCAAACTCGAACAATTGGTTATGAGTCTTGCCCGATACACCTTTGCGAACCAAGTTCACGCCGTGCCCTACATCGTTCAGGTCGTCCACACAAGCGACTTGTTTCACGTGCGTTTCGTCATTCACGAAATACGGGTCAGCCTTGATGGCTGCTTCTACCTGCTTGAAATCGGCACCCTCTTCCAGCTCTACATATACCATACGGCGATGAATGCCCGTACCTACCGGAATGGTCATTGACAATGCATCTTTCACACCGGCAATCGCACGCACAGCTACAGAATGACCCATGCTGCGGCCCGGACCGAAGTTGGTATAGGTAATGCCTTTCGGAGCAATGGCTTCCAGCAAGGTACGTACTACCGAGTCACTTCCCGGGTCCCAGCCTGCCGAAATAACCGATACGGTATTGTTTGCCTTAGCCACTTCGCCCAATGTACGGCGCAAGTCGCTGATTTGCGTATGGATATCAAAGCTGTCCACGGTGTTGATACCGAGTGCGAGGATTTCTTTTGCATATTGTTCTACGCTGCGCGTCGGAGTGGCAAGAATGGCAACATCCACGTCTTTCAGTTCTTTGATGTCTTTCACCACTTCATAGTTTGCCAACTCGGCAGGCTTGTTTTCCGCCCCATGACGGCGCACAATACCTGCCACTTCGAAATCGGGAGCCGCTTCCAGCGCTTCCAGCGTAAATTTTCCGATATTACCGTAACCCACTACGGCTGCTCTAATTTTCTTCATCGTGTTTGATGTTTTAAAATGAATCTTCAATTGAACTAATCTGTGTAATCTGTGGTGTGTCACTCACCGACTTTTACGCCACAAAGATAGAAAAACGAAACGATTCGTGACATACCGGAAAGAAGCGATTTTGAAAATATTATCACAAAACTTATGATTTATAACTTTCTTATGCCTATTTTTGCATCGAAATTAGAAATTGCAGCAAAAAAGATGATTGAATATATCAAAGGAGAACTTACCGAACTGACTCCCGCCATGGCAATAGTAGAATGCCACGGTGTAGGCTATGGCATCAATGTTTCACTCAACACCTTTTCCGCCATTCAAGGGAAGCAGGAAGTCAAACTCTTCATCTACGAGGCAATCCGCGAAGACGCCCATGTGCTCTACGGCTTCGCCACCAAGCAGGAGCGCGAGCTTTTCCTTTTGCTCATCACCGTTTCGGGCATCGGAGGCAACACGGCACGGATGATCCTCTCCGCTCTTTCTCCCAATGAATTGTGCAACGTCATCAGCAGCGGAAACGACAAATTACTGAAAACCGTAAAAGGTATCGGGCTGAAAACAGCGCAACGCATCATTGTCGAACTGAAAGACAAGATAGCCTCCACAGGTATTACCGAAGCGGAGACTGTATCATCCATATCTGCATCTGTCAACGCCGAAATCTACGAAGAAGCTGTAGCCGCCCTGGTTATGTTAGGTTTCGCACAGGCTCCTACGCACAAAGCCGTGGCTAGTATCCTAAAAGCAGAACCAGACGCTACTGTAGAACAAGTCATCAAGCTGGCACTAAAGATGTTGTAAGATAATTCCAGCAAACATCTTTGCCCGATAGCTTGTAAATAAGTATACCGGTCTATCATCTTCATCTGCCAATGGAAGCGGATGAAACTCCTTGATAAAGCCAGCAGATTCATCGCTTTATGCTGATACGGATTGCCAGATTTATCTTTAATGATCAGATAGCCCGCTATCTTCCTTATAGTAGAGATGCTAAATTTTGCGTCTCTACAAAAAACATCCCCAATCAGCACACGATAAACCCAGACAGGCTCTAATCTTTATATTGATTTAGAAGCTGTTTTGAATTTATCGTGCGATGATTTGGGATGAGTTTTTGAGGCATTTCCGCTTCTGTGATGAGGAAGATAGCGGGCTATCTGACGAAGAACAGGAGC
>NZ_NFJG01000198.1:0-3198 GCF_002159755.1 Bacteroides sp. An269 | reverse complement strand
ATTGCAACACTAAGTTAAGTGAATCTTCTGACATGGCAAAATACTGGGTAATATATTATTACTCAGTATTTTAAATTTATTTCTAACAATATGTGTTGCGGAATTAAGGCTTAAATGATTTTATTCACCGTTATGTCAGGAAAATCCTGCATGAACATCAACAACAATCCTTCTTCATTCTGCCGTTTTGCCTTGATGGTCATGCTTACGCTGTATACCACCTCTCCTCTCACGAATGACTCAGACATTTCATACGATACCACAATGTAGTTTTTCGAATGAAATGTAGCCGACACCCGTTTGATGGCATCCTTATCACGGGCAGAAAACTCTACCATCAAATTCCGCAAGCCTATGCTTTTAAAGAAAAAACTCAGCACTTCCAGTCCTAACAAGACCAAAACCGTAGCAGCAATGCCAATGCTATACATTCCTGCCCCGATGGCAAGCCCGATGCCTGAAGTGGCCCAAATGCCTGCAGCCGTAGTCAGTCCACGCACAATCTGCTTTTGCAGGATAATGGTCCCGGCACCGATAAAACCGATACCGCTTACCACTTGTGCCGCGATGCGGCTGGGATCGAGGCGGACCAAATCACGCTCCAGCACATCCGAAAACCCATATTGTGACACAATCATCAACAATGCGCTGCCTAATGCCACCAGAAAATGTGTACGATATCCGGCTTCTTTCGCCCGATACTCACGCTCCAATCCTATCAATATGCCCATTACGCCTGCCAAAAACAACCGCAGGGCAAAATCCCAAGCTAAATCCATATCGACACTTGCATTTTATTCCACCAACTCGTAACTGCTTACCTGAATCGGCATATCCAAGTTATGAAGTATTTTTTCCAACATGATGCCTTCTAAATTATTATATTCGTAGCCGAATGTAGCACGAATACCCTGTAAAATAAACTGAGTAGCACGGTCCAGCGCTATAGGAAGGCTGTCTCCCTGCATCAGCGAACCGGTAATGACACTGGTAAACGTATCGCCCGTACCGGGATAATGAGCCGGCAAATACGGGCAAGTCACTTTCCAATAACGGTTCCCGAAACGGTTATAAGCATATACAGACGTAGAATGCGGATCATCCTGCACCGGCACACTGGTTACGATGACAATACTAGGCCCTTTATCCGACAATGCTTTAAGCGCATCCTTCAGACCGGCATCACTCATTTTCTCTTGAAAAGGTATATCAAGCAGGCGGCACAATTCGGTCATGTTAGGGGTAATAATATCAGCAAGACAGATTAATTTCTTCATTTCAGTTACCATTTCCTCTGTTATGCCTTTGTAAAGGTTTCCATTGTCACCCATAACCGGATCAACCACAACCAAGTCGGTAGAGCGGCGGAACTT
This sequence comes from Bacteroides sp. An269, assembly GCF_002159755.1. NCBI lineage: Bacteria > Pseudomonadati > Bacteroidota > Bacteroidia > Bacteroidales > Bacteroidaceae > Bacteroides > Bacteroides sp. An269. Next base: position 1,825 of record NZ_NFJG01000198.1, on the reverse strand, counting down.
CTGAATAAAATCTTCCACAATCTGAACTTGCTGTGGAGAACCAAGGTATCCCGAATAAAAAGCATCAAAACGGATTTCAAGCTGTTCCCATTTTTCAATGATACGGACCATTTCGTCAGTAAGATCGAGGAAAGAATAAACAGGATACTGCGTATGGGTGGAAAGAATAGCCGTAGGAAGCGGACATACCTGAAACCCCATTGAAGAAAGAATAGGCACAACTGCCATAAGCGATACACGTCCTACCCCGGAGAGGTCATGTATTGCAACAATCTTTTTACTTTGGTTGTGAAACAGCCGTCCGCAAGGATGGTTCTTTATTGGCTCTGCATGGGTCGCGACTTGTTTTTTACGCTTATACTTGTTTTCTTTTTCCCATGCCATCTTCCGTGCCTGATAAGACTCAAATTGTTTCTCGATGTAGTTGTCTGCCATAAGTAAATCCAAGAATTGAAATTAGTTTTATGAATGTCCGCATTTTGCCAAATTGCTTGTAAGAGCACATCGCACACGCTTTTTTGAAAGCTCCGCATGGATAAGCCGGCGCATTCGGACGCATGCAGCACGCCTCTACATTGGTCATTGCGGACATTCATATTAGTTTTTGCAAAGGACGTTACTTTTTGTGTAACAAACAAACTTTTTAAATTGAAATTAAGAGTCTGTTTTAAATTTCTACAAAAAAATTCTGCTCGTCTTGATTATCCGCTTTCGTGTGTGCTTCGGGCGATTTCTGTTGACACCACCATATACATAAACCCCTACGGTGCGAAGCACATAATTGACAGCATGAAGAGCACTCATTAAATATAAATGTTTATCTTTGCACACAAAATGATTTTAAGACTATTATTTTATGAATTACAAATTACTGGTACTCGATTTGGACGGTACGCTGACCGACTCTAAGAAGCGAATAACAACATATACGCATGACACACTGATAGAAGCCCAAAAACAAGGAGTGAAAATTGTTCTTGCCTCAGGACGCCCCACATACGGAGTGGCGCCGCTTGCCAACGCATTGGAACTAGACAGATACGAAGGGTATATTCTCTCATACAACGGTGGTGAAATCATTGACTGGAAAACCGGAGAAGTGATATATAAGAAATGGCTGGACAACGATGTATTACCTTATTTATATAATTGCGCCACAAATAATAGATTTGCCATAGTAACATACGACCACGAATTTGTATTGACAGAATCCCCTGATGACGAATACGTACTGAAAGAAGCCTTGCTGAATGTAATGAAAATAAAAAAGGTAGACAACTTCCTGGAAGCCATTCCCCGTCCCATCACGAAGTGCCTGATTGTGGGAGAACCGGAACGCCTTGCCATATTGGAAAAGGAAATGTACGAAAAGTTAAAGGACAGAATGGGAGTATTCCGTTCGGAACCTTATTTTCTGGAACTGGTGCCAAAAGGCATTGACAAGGCACAGTCGCTCTCGGTGCTATTGGAAGAAACAGGAATGAAGCGGGAAGAAATGATAGCCATAGGAGACGGATTCAACGACCTGTCAATGATACAATATGCAGGCCTTGGCATAGCAATGGCGAATGCCCAACAGGTAGTACGTGAAAATGCAGATTTCATCACGTACTCGAATGACGAAGACGGTGTAGCCCACGCAGTAGAGAAATTCATCTTCAAGACGAAATAACAAAGAAAGGAATTGAAGATAATCACATACCCAATGAAGATATATTAGAAGCTGTTTTGAATTTCTCCAAAAAGTTTTTCTTGGCTTGATGTATCCGTTTTCGTGTGTGCTTTGGGCGATTTTTTGGTCCTTTTCGCTCCTGTTCTTCGTCAG
>NZ_NFJG01000197.1:0-3338 GCF_002159755.1 Bacteroides sp. An269 | reverse complement strand
AGCTTTCCGCCCTTTTCCGTATTCGTATGCCCCGTTTAACCCATTAAAACAAAAGTCGTATGAATACCGAAATAACCATTATAGCAAGTATATTCCTGTTGCTGGGCGGCCTGGCAGCGTTTCCGTTTACGCTCGATTACAGCAATACTTCATGGATGCCCCGTTGGATGCGTCCTGATGTGGACTACCTGGAACGTCCGTTCCGCTACGACTATCCCGGACGCGGAATGCAAATAATCTTTTCCCTCCTTGTCCTGTTTGTGGGAGCAATGTCACTGCTTACCTTGCTGGACAAGAACCTGTCCCAAACGGTAACTCCCGGACAGTGGTTCGACAGTATGTCACTTGTGCTTCCTGCCTGTCAGGTATCCTGTATCCTGTTCATGCGTCAGGAATACAACGATCCGTTTGAATATGCCGACCGCCTTACCGGATTCAGCATGTGGAAAGTTACAGCGGCTCTATGCCTGATACCTCTTCTATGGTTGCCATACGTTGCCGGTCTATTGGATTCTTCCATATACCGTTTTGCGGTACTTTCCTGTAATCTGCTGGCATACACCTTTCTTGTTTACGATTATAGACGTGTTTACAGGAAGCGTTTCGATTACGAATATACCGAAGACATCGGTTGGAAGGAAATGTATCCGGAAAGCCTGTACCTTTTAGCCTATCCTGTCTGTTCGGTAACCCTGCTCTGGTCCCTATGGCAAAACAAGGAAGTCTGTATTCTCGTATATGGTGTGGCGTTGATTATTTTCAGTCTGACAAAGACAGTATGCCGTTTTCATCCGGCAATCCGGGGAGATGAACATGAACGGTGTGAATATCTCTGGTATCGTCCCCGCGAAATGACTACTGACCGGGCAAAGAGGATTTGCAGTCAGATACAGAAAGGCAGAGGGATATTTGCCGATTCACGTCCTTATTACGTGGTTGTCAGCCGCCGCTGCCATTCCACCCGTTACCAGTTCCAGCTTACCACTGAGGGAGAACATCAAAAAAGGATTCTTCTCGATGGGAACATACGTGTCCTGATCTGTAGGAAATTCGATTCTTTATCCGCAGCCGGCCTTTACCGGCTGCAACTGGTGGAGCAATACTGGAACACGTACTATAATAATTTTTTCCGTTACGAGTCGCGCGCCCGTTTGGATTTTGAAAGAGATTTGAAAGTAAACATGAAGGACACAGACTGAATAACGGAACTTCAGTATTGTAGATTTAACTAGTAAATTAAACCAAATAAAAATATGAGATGCCTGAAAAAATGGATTTGGACAGTTTTCCTTTCTTTGTTCCTGCTTCCCGCCGGGGCACAGGAACAGGCGGACACGACCTATACTTTCCGTTTCAAGACAGGAAAAGACATGTTCTATGTACCCTGGAACGGTAATGACGGGGAACTTGCGAGGCTGGAAGCCTGTGTAGAGAAGTACAAGACAGAGATACTCGGAGGCCGGATGCCGCTGCATGTGGACGGATACTGCTGTTCGCAACCCACGGAAACGGAAAATCTCGCCATGGCGAGAATCCGCTCGAATAGAGTGAAATCGGAACTTATCGTGCGCCGGGAACTGACGGAAGAATGCTTCGTCACCCGTAACCATGCGGCAGAAGGTGATTTCGTCACCGTGCGCCTGACGGTACCGGTAAAAGAGACAGCCGTAACGGATACGGATGCGAAAGCCCGATGCAAAGCGGAAGCCGAACGATTAGAAGCAGAAAAACGTGCCGAACAGGAACGTCTTGCCGAGGAGCAACGCAAAGCGGAAGAAGCCCGACTTGCCGCTGAAAAGGCAGAGGCAGAGAAAGCCGCTCAGCAAAACACATTTGCCGACACGCCGTCGGAAACCAAAATCACAACTGATTATCATCTCTCCCTGCGTGCCAACCTGCTGCGCTGGGCTACCCTGACACCCGATTTAGGGCTTGAATGGCGCATCTGCCCGTCGTGGGGCATTGCTGTAAACGGCTCGTGGACTTCTTGGAGCTGGAGCGACAAGGACCGCCGCTATGCACTCTGGGAAGTGGCTCCGGAAGTGCGTTACTACATGGGCGAGAAGAAAGCCTGGTATCTGGGTGCTATGTTCAAGGCCGGACAGTTCAACTACAAACTCTCCGAAACGGGTAAGCAGGGCGACCTGATGGGTGGCGGCATCACCGCAGGCTACCAGCTGCGGCTGAACAAGGCACTGAATCTTGATTTCAACCTCGGTCTGGGCTACCTGAATGCCGACTATGAGAAATATGAGGTCATTGACGGTGTGCGAGTATGCCGCGGCAACGAGACAAAGGACTGGTGGGGCCCCATCAATGCCGGTGTGACATTGGTATGGAAGTTATTCTAACTCGGAGGAATCGAATATGAAAGCAAGACAATATATAAATATGATGGGAATGGCAGCCGCCGTGCTGCTCTCTTCCTGCGTGAAGGACACGCTCTATGACACGCCGCATCCCGACAAGGGAGCTGTCACCATCAGCCTGACGGGACTGTCGGCAGACGATAACTATGTACTCGACATGGACGGGAAGGTGGCCGACATTACAGGTTCGCCATTCACCAATCCCGACCTGCTCAATCCGGGAACACACAGTATGGTAATCTATAACCGTGCGGAAGGTTTCACTTTCGACGGACGAATGGCACGGGTCAATGCCCCTGATGGCAAGAGCCGTGCGGACGGTGCATCCGTAATCCCCCTGCCGGGCTATCTGAAGTCCGTCAGCCGGGAGATTACCGTCACAGCCGATGACACGCTGCGTGTCAGCCTTGTTCCGCAGCAGCGGGTGCGCGACCTGCACATCGAGTTCACCGTAACGCAAGGCCGCCCCGAGCTGATACAGAGCGTCACCGCCACCCTCGGCGGCATAGCCGGCGCCTTCGACATGGAGGCGGAACAGACCGTCGGCGAACCTGTCTCCACGGTCTTCGCCTTCACCCGTGAAGGCAGCAAGCTCACGGCCGACCTGCGCCTGCTGGGTACGATGGGAGACGTGCAGACGCTGGTGCTGGACATCGTCTTCACCGACGGCGGACGCACACAACATACGGAGGTAGAACTGACCGAGGCCATGAAGGAGTTTAACGGCGACATGACCACCGCCTACCGTGTGACCGGAACACTGGAAACGCCCGTCGGCATGGAAGAAGGCAAGGGCGAGATTACCGGATGGGAAACGGGGGACGGAGGCGACGTTAGCGCGGAAATGTAAGACAATTAATAATTAACAATTAACAATGAATAAAATGAAGACTAAACACTTTGCACTCGCAGTGCTGGCATTGTCACTTGCCGCCTGCAACAATGAAAATGAGATTTTGAACAACGACG
>NZ_NFJG01000196.1:0-3384 GCF_002159755.1 Bacteroides sp. An269 | reverse complement strand
GTGTGCTTTGGGCGATTTTTTGGTCTTTTTCGCTCCTGTTCTTCGTCAGATAGCCCGCTATCTTCCTCATCACAAAAGCGAAAATGCCTCAAAAACTCATCCCAAATCAGCGCACGATAAATTCAAAACAGCTTCTAATTTGTGGTGAAACTCAAAAACTATTAATGACAATGTCCGCATCCGCCTCCACAACACCCATCTTCATCGTGGTGATGATGCCCTTCTTCACCGCATCCTCCGCCACAACCTTCGCAATGTCCTCCGCATCCTCCGCTCATGGCGTTCACGATTTCTTCGATTTCTTTATTCGTGGCAGGACGCATCTCAATAATCTTACCCTCGAACATCAGGTCTTTACCGGCGTGAGGATGGTTCAAGTCGATTACTACCTTATCATCGGTAATTTCGCCCACGTTGGCATAGAAGCGATGCCCTTCGTTGTCGTTCAGCATGATGATATTGCCCGGATAAATATTCTCGCTATCAAAATTCCCATCGGGATCGCAGAACATCGCCTTCGATACCTGGCGCACATTGTCCTCATCACGCTCGCCGTATGCTTCGGCACAAGGGATGGTGAAACTGAAGTCGGCCCCCTTTTCCAAGGCAGTAATTTCTTTTTCGAAACGGTCAAGCGTATATCCGATTCCAGAAATAAACTGGAACGGATGTGCGGCAGGTGCTTCTTCGATAAGTTCTTTTTCTCCGCCGTTCATTGCGTAAAGGCGGTATGATACAGTGATGTATTTATTTTCCATGTCTAATATAAATATATTTATTGCGGCACAAAGATAATACAAAAAAGTGAGATACAGAGAAACCGTTCTGAATTTCTCAATGGCATCGCTGCAACCTTCTATGAAGATTGTGATGAAATTCTGATTCAGAAACTCTAAATCTACATGAAGTTACAGAGAAAAACATTTATGAACAAATATTCAATTTTTCTACAGACATTTACCAAATAAAAAAGTCCTGATTTCCAACGAAATCAGGACTCAAGTCGGGGTAGCGGGATTAAAAGTCCGTCATGAAAGGCCTGATTCTTTAATAAGTACGACGCTGGTTTTTGTTTACTGCCTGTTTCTGTCGATTTTTGTCTGTTAACTAAAGGATATGAAGGGATTCCAACAAGCGATTTAGAGCATCCTGATTTTCAGGCATTTTCCCTTCGTAAACCCTTGCTCCTTTGTTTTCTATAACACAGCCTGCAGGCCTTCCCAATTCATCAAGAAAGGTGTCTACGGCATACCAAATGGCGATACTTCCCTTGACAGACAGGCACTCCCGTTCTTTCTCTTGCGTGGCATATCCCATTTCTTCTAAAGATTTCTCCATATTAAATCTTTCTTCCATAACTTACATTGCTCTTTTCAGGTTACATAAAATTTTTAATTTTCCTTGATACATATCCCATAGTTCTGCATCCAGTTTTTCCTCGGACGGATTCGTTGCATCGCCATAAAACCAGACACGTACAATCTCATTCTTCTCATTACGGGTAATCGAAGAAGAATCTGCCGCCAAATCTTCCAGTAGTTTGTCTGTTATGCCTTCATAATGACAATAAAAAGGAGAATCCTCTTCTATCGTTACACGCTCTTTACTTCCTAAATAAGTATATTCACGATTGAAAAAGCACCATTCGCCTTTATCGTTCCGCTGCATCCCATAGGGTAAATTGATTCTGAAAAAGTCCGTCATATAAGTTAATCTTTAGGTATTATGATTCTGTTCGATAGCATTGGCTTTTATTTTATATCCAACAATTTCAGGTTCTTGTCGCCGAACACCGCGCGCAGGACTTTCTCTTTCTTTTCTCCCCGGAGCTGGATGGTGAGCATCGCCGTCACGTTTTCGTCCTGCTTCTCTGCCGGGACGTACTTCTCGGGGTAGGTGAACAGGTCGATAAGCTCCATGCCCAATCCGGTGGCAATGTTTGAAAGCTGCCATAGACTGATTTGCACTTCGCCTTTCATCACCTTGCTCATCTGCGAGGGGTCGATGCCCGCATACGAGGCTACGGCTTCTTGCTTCAATTCTTTGTCATTCATGATTTTGCGAAGGTTCTGAATGACAGGGTGCTGCGGATAATCTTTCTTCGTTCTCATGCTTGAAAGTTATACAATGATTTTCAAACGGTTATGGAATAGTTTTACATTAAGTTGAAAAATATTCCATAATAAGTTTTATTATATGAAATATATTGCTTATGTTTGCGGTGTAAAATTGATAACAATCATGATAACAATGAAAGAAATGAGCGAGAAACCGGGAAAAATGGTACTCAGATACCATTACGACAAACTGCCTGAGAAGGAAAAGCTGCGCCGGAGGGACGAATACCTGCGCCGGAGCGGCATGTCTATCATTACGTTCTACTACAAGTTGCGAACGGAGACCTTCCGCCCGCTGGAGCGGGAACTGTTTGACGAACTTTTTGTAAACTGACCGGAAGATGTGCAGCGTGCCCTTTGCCAACCTGGAGTTCTACAACACCCCCGACGGCGACATCATGCTGAAGGAGGTGGGCAAGCCCGCCCGGCCGTTTCGCGAGGCGGACAGGGATATCATTTCGGAGCTGCTTGCCATCATCCGCGACCGCTACCCGAAAGCACATGCCGCACTAATGGAATTGTATAGCAAAAGCACGATGAACCGGACATACTACGAATACCGTGTAGTACACCGGTTTATCCGATGCAACTTCGGTGAATATGACCAATACCGATTGGACATCAACTATCGGGGACAACTGCAGTTTGAAGAGGTTCGCTGCCCGCTTCGGGGCGAATGCCGGTACGAGGGGGTAATCTGCAAGCCCGAGCTGGACACACGGCTGACGGAGCGCGAAATGGAAGTGTTCCGCCTGATAGCAGCCAATCTGACGGCGGACGCCATTGCCGATGAGCTGCACATCTCGCCCTGCACGGTGAACCGCCACCGAGAAAACATCAAGGCGAAGACGCGGACCGGCAGCGTGGCGGAAATGATAACCTACTGGCACGAAAACGGACTGAAATAGCACGAAAACCGGGCTTTCCGTACTGCCCCGGAAAACGCATAGCGGTACGCCTGCCAACGCACCGCGCTTCGTGAGCGGTTTCACCGCGCTGAAACTGCCATCGTACCGCTATGTATCTGGCTACGCACCGCGGTGTGTTTTCGGGTATAGCCAACAGGCTGAAAAACAAGGAGGTTTAGGCACGACTTGGGTAGCGTGTAAACTTCGACCCGATGGAGTTCGATTCTCCAAACCTCCCCGACGATTTACCAACCTATCAATAACAAAACAGCATTATGGAAACAAAGACCATTGTAAGAGTGAACAACGTGGACATCATTGCCACCAGTGACGAACAGATGATTGCCATACGCCCCATT
>NZ_NFJG01000195.1:0-3515 GCF_002159755.1 Bacteroides sp. An269 | reverse complement strand
TGCAAGGCAATACGTGCTGAATATCTACACAGAGAACCGAGCTTATGCAAAACCCTTCAAAACAGAATTCGGATAAGAATCCTTTCTTTCCGGTTTGAATCTGCGTATTACCTCAAGTCGCATCGTGGGGTAAGGGGATGGTGGCTACATATTGATGTTGTGCTGTTGCTTTTTACTGAAAGCTGCTACTAACGACTCATAAATCTACCCTTAATCGTGTATTGGATGATAGTTGCGGATTTTAGGATTCAGATAAATTCGCAACATTTCGTTTGCTACTATTTTTGCAACTTTAAAATCGCAAATCGTAGAAAAATTAGGGTCTCTTTCAAAATAAAATGTTTCCATTGTCATTTGAATATCTTGTTTTCCTCTCAGAAAAAAGTACTTATCCAAATGCGTACTTCCCGAACGGTAGTATTTATAGAAATCAATGTTCTTATTGTAGAAATTCTCTAACTGATTCAGTTCATTGATGAAATAATTTTTCAGCACACAATCTTGTCCGTTGGGGCGCATCATTTCGATGTTATACACTTTCCTGTAATAGATTAGTTTACTAAAAAACTTGGGTTTTATTATCTTGAAAAAGAATATTTCATCCATTTCACTTTTGAACTTATAAAACGAAACTATTTCTTTCAATTCCGAGAACCCCTGTTCCAACAGCAATATTATTTGAGGAATATCTTTAATCCTGTCATTTAAATCGAGTTCATGCATCCTGATTTGATGTTCTAATTTTTCTGCAATGTTTTTTATCTTATCTTTCATTTTTATTGATTTTGAGTAAAAAAAAGGATGATATCGTCAGTTGACGACACACAAAGGCGTTCACTGAATTCCGATAGGATTCAGTGAACGCGAAGCAACAACATGTCGCTGAAAGATAATTAGTGATAGATTTGCCAGAAATACATAATACAGAATTTGTTGAAATCAACACCTAATCTTACTTATAACTTCCTTTGATTCCGTAGTCGGTATCCTGATTATTCAGCGATTTAGTACCGACAAGATGAGTTTTTCCGAAATTAAAATTCCAAGTGAGCGTGGCAACGAGAATTCGGGATGCATCGCTAAAACTTTCTCTTCGGAAAGGCGCTTGTGCATTTTTGTTTTCCATAATGGTTCGGGAAACATTCTTAAACGGATTGAACGCACCTATGCCAAAAGAAAAATTAGTCGCATTGTACCGGATAGCCAAGTAGTGATAATTACCATCCTTTATGACGGTTTCGCCGTATAACCTTTCGTCAAAAGGCTGTAGCTGGCCTATCAGCATCCATTTCTTATACATTGCCAAAACATCTGCCCTGTAATAAAAATTAGAATGGGTATGCGAATAGTTGTTCCCACGACTGTCAAAGTGGTTGAAGCCTCCTGTAACCGAAAATTGCAGGAAGTTTTTTATCATCCCTACTTTCAATGTTATCTCCGCATTATACTTATTCCAATCTTTCATGTTTTCGGGCATTGTCAGGAACACATTTCCATGTTCTCTTTTCGATTCCATGATAGGATTGTGTTTGTAGTGATGATGCAGGCTTGCATTGAAAGCGAACAACCCTTTTCTGTTTTCGTAATATAAATTATTATTCAGATTCAGGTACGGTTGAAGCAACAGATTCCCTTTCTCGGCAAGATACGAGTCAAGACGGATTTCCGTGTCGGCCAACTCCATCAGGGTTGGATTCGTTTGACTCATCTCCGCATCATACCGGATAAAAGAATTATCACTGAACCGATAGCCAACCATCGCTTTGGGTAAGAAATGGTAATAGCTTTTGGTAACAGATACATTGGAAAAATGCAGGCGATTCAGGCGAAGTCCCAAGCTATAGCTGAATTTGCCCTTACTATAAAACCACTCTGCAAAAACCGACGATTCCGCCTGATTCAAATCCGATTTGAATTCCTCGCCCTGATTAATTGTCTGCTCTGTAAACGACTGAATATGTTTTATCCCGAATTTCAAATTTCCATGGGCAAATCCTTTTTCGTATATGCCTTCGGCAATCAGTGAATATTTATCGGAAAACAGTTCCGAACGTTCGCTGAAAAGAGTATCAACATCGTTGTATTCGCAGTAATTCCGCGAAGATGCTGCGTTCGCATAACTCCCCACCACATTAGCATATATTTTCTGATTTTTGGGTAAACCATACTGGTAATACAAGTCGATGGTAGAAACATTAATTTTTTGCTGACTTCCGTCAAAAATCAACCCTTTGTCCGTGCCATTCTCTTTTAGAAAACTGTTGAAATCGTTGTGAGGCTGATTGCTCAGATTATATTTCAACTTGGCATTGAAAAAAGCCGAATCGCTCTGCTGATAGTTGTATGTCAGCGAAAAATCATGCATTTGGTACGAATAATCACCTCCGGCACTGATTTCTTCCCTCAATATAGGGGATGAATTTTCAAACTGATAACTACCTGTGCGATTTCTGTTATTCGTGTTGATGCGTTGAAACGCTGCGGTGTAGTTCAAAGCATATTCCGATTTTCCTTTGTTGAATTTGGCAAAGAAAACATCGCCCCCTGCAAGGATATTCAGCGAGTTCATCAAATCCACACCAACAACACCGCCTTTATCATCCCTTACTACCACGTAGTTGATAACTTTGGAAGCATGTCCGTATCGGATACCTGCATAATCCGAATATTCTATCCGCTTGATTTGGCGGGGTTGCAAGGTCTGAATTTCTTCCGGCGTGGTATTTACGCCGTTAATCTGCAAAATGACTTTCCCGCCGTCGGATGATGAAATCGTATTCAGCATCGGATTGATGTTCAAGCCGGGAAGCATCATTGTATTCAGCAATTGCATTCCGTTGGCAGAATGGCTGATTTGCAATTTTGTCGGGAACACAATCCGTTGGTTAATCTTGTTTATTGTGGAAGAAGCAGAAATCACCACTTCCCCAAGTAACAAAACATTTTCATTCAAATACACATCTATTTGTGCTGATTCCGTCAGATTCTGTATCAAAATCCGCTTTGTTTCAAATCCTAAACAGGATACTGACAGCACATAATTATCTGTGGGAAGATTTTCAAATTCAAATCTTCCGATAGTGTCTGTCGTTGTTCCTTTCAGAAAGACTGAATCTTGTTTGAATAGAACGACATTAGCAAACTCAACAGGTGTTTGCGTATTTTGTTGAAGTACTCTTCCTGAAACATGAATCGATTGTCCGGACACACTTAGGCCGGAATACAGGAAAAATACGATAAGATATAATAATCGAGCTTTATTAAAGTCCATACTTGTTTTCTTATAATGGGTTACGGATACAGATATAGCATCTGCATCATAAACCTCATGAATAAATGATAACCTTAATTCCGCAACACTATAATTTAACTTTATAACTTTATTTATAAGTTCCTGAGCAACAATAAGTTGCTCAGGATTTTGCCGTGTCAGATTTTTCACTTATCTTAGTGTTGCAATTAGAAAACAAGCGAAAATCGTAACAAGGCGCTGAAAAGGTACAAATAAAATTCGA
>NZ_NFJG01000194.1:0-3750 GCF_002159755.1 Bacteroides sp. An269 | reverse complement strand
TCCTGTTCTTCGTCAGATAGCCCGCTATCTTCCTCATCACAGAAGCGAAAATGCCTCAAAAACTCATCCCAAATCATCGCACGATAAATTCAAAACAGCTTCTAAAAAAACAATTGAATTCTGCAAACGTCCCTATAGCCAATTAGGCAAAATGCGGAATTCATTAAAAACAAATCTACTGATCTATGTATTGATGAAGCTTGTCGGATTTGTCGGATTTGATTTTTTTTGAAAAAAAATGCTCAAAAGTTTGCAGATTCAAAAATAAGCTGTACCTTTGCAACCGCAAATGAGAACGAGACCTTCGGGCGTTTAGCTCAGCTGGTTCAGAGCATCTGCCTTACAAGCAGAGGGTCGGCGGTTCGAATCCGTCAACGCCCACTCGAAATACTCTCGTTTTCATGAAGCTTTGGGGCGTTTAGCTCAGCTGGTTCAGAGCATCTGCCTTACAAGCAGAGGGTCGGCGGTTCGAATCCGTCAACGCCCACTTCACCAAAGCTATATTAGTCAAATTTCCCCCTTCGGGCGTTTAGCTCAGCTGGTTCAGAGCATCTGCCTTACAAGCAGAGGGTCGGCGGTTCGAATCCGTCAACGCCCACTTCCATTTAAATTAATCCTTTATTTTTTTTCTTGATATTCATTCTATGAAAGATTTTGCTGCCATCGATTTCGAAACAGCCAATGAATGTCCATCCAGTGTATGTAGTGTCGGGGTGGTAGTGGTACGTGAAGGAAAGATAGTCGGCAAGCTCTACCGTTTGATACGTCCGTGTCCTGATTATTATGCATATTGGAATACGCGCGTGCATGGATTGACCTCCCAAGATACAGCCCATGCGCAGCTCTTTCCGGAGGTATGGGCGGAAATAGCCCGGCTTATAGGGGATTTGCCTTTAGTGGCTCACAACAGTCCTTTCGATGAGAGGTGCCTAAAGGCAGTGTTCCGCACATATGGAATGGATTATCCCGATTATACCTTTTATTGTACATGCCGTGCTTCGCGGCGTGTTTTTGGCAAGCAGTTGCCTAACCATCAGTTGCAGACTGTAGCGGCTTGTTGTGGATACGACTTGACTAAACATCATCATGCGCTGGCTGACGCTGAGGCATGTGCACAGATAGCTCTTCAGATTCTGTAAGTTCTAAGAAACTGTTCTGAAAACGAATACATCAAGACAAGAAAAACTTTTTGGAGAAATTCAAAACAGTTTCTAGCATATAAGTAAGTGTGCAAAATTAAATGATATTGCCAGAAACACAGATTTTCGCGGATTAGCGCAGATTATTGTAATTTACGATTTGACAATTTGCTATCTACGATTTGAGCTTTAAATCGTACTTCGTAAATCGGAAAATAGTAAATTAAAAGAATCCGCGAAAATCTGTGTTAATCTGTGTTTCTGAGCAGACACATTATATAAACTAATTCTCAACATCTACTTATCAACTGCGTGGCAAGATGAATTGCAGTCCTGTCCCAGTCCTATGCTGTCAGGACTGTTGTCCTATATAACCAGTACTCCAGTCCTATATCTACTAGGACTGCAGTCCTGGTATATTAGGATTATGCGAGGATTGTATCTTTCTTTGCCGATACAGTCTTGTCCGGAAAAAGAACAAGTAATGTCCGCAGCGGCCATCCCCAATGATTATGCCCAAAATGATGGTATAATGATTGGGGAGGAATGCGGACATTCATATTGTATCTTTGCGTTCGGCCTGCTTGTTTAATCCAGTTTCAGCACTGCCAGAAAAGCTTTTTGCGGCACTTCCACTGTGCCGATTTGTTTCATACGTTTCTTTCCGCGCTTTTGCTTTTCAAGCAATTTGCGTTTGCGGCTCACGTCGCCTCCATAACATTTTGCCGTTACATCCTTACGTACAGCCTTGATGGTTTCGCGGGCAATGATTTTTGAGCCGATAGCTGCCTGGATAGCTATTTCGAACTGTTGGCGTGGAATGAGTTCTTTTAGTTTTTCGCACATACGGCGTCCCAGTTCGTATGCATTGTCTACGTGGGTGAGGGTAGAGAGCGCATCTACCGGTTCGCCATTGAGCAGGATGTCCAGCTTCACCAGTTTTGAGGGGCGGAATCCTGCCGCATGATAATCGAACGAGGCATATCCTTTTGAAAGACTTTTCAGTTTATCGTAGAAGTCGATGACGATTTCGCCCAGTGGCATCTTGTAATGCAGTTCCACGCGGTTGCCCGAAATATAGTCTTGGCGCACCAGTTCGCCACGCTTGCCCAAACAGAGCGTCATGATAGAACCGATATAGTCGGTCGTGGTGATGATGGAGGCATCGATGTAGGGCTCTTCGATGTGGTCGATAAGTGTCGGGTCGGGCATACCGCCGGGGTTATGCACTTCCTGTACGCCTCCTTGCTTGTCGTATACCATATATGATACGTTGGGCACGGTGGTGATGACGTTCATATTGAACTCGCGGTCTAACCGTTCCTGTACAATTTCCATGTGGAGCAAGCCCAGAAATCCGCATCGGAAGCCAAAACCAAGTGCGAGAGACGATTCGGGTTGAAAAGTGAGCGAGGCATCATTCAGCTGGAGTTTTTCCAGTGAGGAACGCAGGTTTTCATAATCTTCCGCCTCGATAGGGTAAACACCGGCAAATACCATCGGCTTTACTTCTTCGAAGCCTTCAATGGCTTTCTCGCATGGGCGGTCGATGTGGGTGATGGTATCGCCCACCTTAACCTCACGTGAAGTCTTGATGCCCGAGATGATGTAGCCTACATCACCTGTTCGCAGTTCTTTGCGTGGTACTAAATCCATTTTCAGTACGCCTACTTCATCGGCATCGTATTCTTTTCCTGTATTGAAAAATTTTACTTTGTCGCCGGTGCGGATGATGCCGTTTTCTACTTTAAAATAGGCAATGATGCCGCGGAACGAGTTAAAGACAGAGTCGAAAATCAATGCTTGGAGTGGTGCGTTTTCATCACCTTGCGGACAAGGTATCCGTTCGACAACTGCTTTCAGTATTTCTTCCACGCCCATACCGGTCTTTCCCGAAGCACGGATAATCTCTTCGCGCTTGCATCCCAGCAGGTCGATGATTTCGTCTTCTACCTCTTCGGGCATAGCGCTGTCCATGTCGCATTTGTTCATTACGGGGATGATTTCCAGGTCGTGTTCCAGTGCCATGTAGAGGTTTGAGATAGTCTGTGCCTGTACTCCTTGCGAGGCATCCACTACCAGTAAGGCTCCTTCACACGCAGCGATGGAGCGTGACACTTCGTATGAGAAGTCTACGTGCCCCGGGGTATCGATGAGGTTGAGAATGTATTTTTCGCCTCCGTAGGTGTATTCCATCTGGATAGCGTGGCTCTTGATGGTGATGCCGCGTTCCCGTTCCAGGTCCATGTCGTCGAGCATCTGCCCTTCGGTGATTTTGATAGTCTGGGTGTATTCCAGCAAGCGGTCGGCAAGTGTGGATTTCCCATGGTCAATATGGGCGATGATGCAGAAATTTCGGATATTCTTCATATAGTTTACTTGATTACAGCGTTTTGTGCGCAAAGATAGCGAAAAATGTAAAAGTGACCAAATTTGAAGTTCACCACAGATTACGCAGATTAAATCAATCAATGTGATATGAATGGTTCATCGTGATAGTTGATTTAGAAGCTGTTTTGAATTTATCGTGCGATGATTTGGGATGAGTTTTTGAGGCATTTTCGCTTTTGTGATGAGGAAGATAGCGGGCTATCTGACGAAGAACAGGAGC
>NZ_NFJG01000193.1:0-3801 GCF_002159755.1 Bacteroides sp. An269 | reverse complement strand
GCTCCTGTTCTTCGTCAGATAGCCCGCTATCTTCCTCATCACAAAAGCGAAAATGCCTCAAAAACTCATCCCAAATCATCGCACGATAAATTCAAAACAGCTTCTAAATGTTTTTAATACTTATATGCGTATTGTCTGGATACATCATAGCCATGCCGGTTACTACTTCTCGTCTGCCGCATTCAGCAAACGTCCGTTACGGAAGGTGCCTTGGCGTGTCACATTTCCTTGCGCATCGGTTTCCACAAAAGCTCCGTCTTTCTTACCATGCTTAAAAAAGCCTTCAAAGCGCGAACCGTCTTTGTTGACAATTGTGCCCTTGCCGTGCTCCTTGCCTCCTGCAAAACTTCCGGTATATACTGAGCCGTCTTGCATGTGAAGCACTCCTTGCCCTTCGGCAACATTGTTCTTCCATTCGCCTTCATACTCGTCACCGTTACCCCATTTGTAATATCCGTGTCCAGAGCGTTGGTTGTTTTCCCACTCACCTTCGTACACGGCACCGTTCTGCCAAGTAAATGTTCCTGTTCCCTCCTGTTTGCCGTTCTTGAACTGACCCACGTACTTGTCTCCATTCGGATAGGTGTAGGTTCCTGTTCCGGTCCGTTCGCCATCCACGTAATCCCCTTCGTATGTTTCACCGTTCTGAAAGTGATACACGCCTTTGCCGTGCTGTACATCACGTACCCAATCGCCCACGTATTTGTCGCCATTAGTATAATAGAAAGTACCTTGCCCGTCGCGCTCGCCACTCTTCCACTGTCCTTCATATTTTGAGCCATCTTCCCAAATCATCACACCGGATCCGTCCTTCAGGTCGTTTTTCCACTCTCCGTCATAATTGGCACCTCCGCTCCAAGTATAAATGCCTTTGCCGTTCCGTTTGTCGTGGTGCCAGGAACCTACATATTTGTCACCGTTGTAATAGTACATCGTACCTTCGCCTTCCTGAAAATCCTGATACCACATTCCTTCGTAGCGGTTGTTATTCATAAAGTAATAAGTACCTTTGCCATGCTGCTGGTCTTCGAACCATTCACCTACGTATTTTTCCCCATCGGCGAAAGTATAGGTTCCCGTTCCCTGTCGTTTGCCTTTCACATATTCCCCTTCATAGATATCTCCGTTTTTGAATACGGTTTTTCCTTTGCCGTTCGGGCGACGGCTCTTCAGTTCACCAGTGTATTCCGACCCGTCCTTGAATTTATAGTAACCCAACGACATTTGGGCGGAAGCGCACAGGCTCCCCATGGCCAAAAAGGCACAAAATAATCCTATATATTTATTCATGCTTATTCTACTTATTTGTTTAAATCGTCCAAAATTAGTTTTTTTCAACCAGCCGTGACAATTTCATTACACTTTTTTACCTGCTACTACTGCTATTAAGTTTTCTTTGCAAAAATGTTTTTGTGCCAACGCCAGGATTTCATCGGTACTTACTTCACGAATAGCCTCCAGGGAGCGTTCAAAGAAATCGTTTGCCAATCCGGTGGTTTCGATAAATATCCATGCATCGGAAAGTGAGAACGCACCTTCATAAGAGCGGCACATGTCGCCGAGCATATAATTGCGCACCATCTCCAATTCCTCGGAAGACACCTTTTCCGAGCGTAGGCGATCCATTTCCTTGAATACTTCGGTAATGATTGGCTCTATATATTCGTTGGCAGCCTCAGTACTGATGCCCAGCACGCCTATTCCTGGATAATTGACCAGTCCGGCACCTATTCCATAAGTGTATCCTTTTTCTTCGCGGATGTTCGACATCAGCCTACTCCCGAAATAACCGCCAAACAGTGTGACCAGCACGCGTAGCTTCAGGTAATCGGGATGCTGCTGGGGAAGCGAGAAGGCACCCATCTTCAACGAACTTTGAAGAGCATCGTCTTTTTCCACAAAGAGGCGGCGACAGTTCTCCGTATCGGGTAAATATTGCTCAAAGGTAGCTGTGTGCGAACTTTCGCCCCAAGATGTTTCACCGAAATGCTGTTCGATACAACGCAATATCTCGGGAGTTACTTTGCCTGATACGTACATCGAACAATTAGCTGAATGATAATAGGTACGATAAAAACGCACCAATGCGTCTCGAGTGATGTGGTCGTAGTCGTCCAATTCAGCGTATCTTCCCAATGGGTGTGTAGAGCCAAAAAGAGCACGATTCAATCGTTTACGGGCCATCACGTCCACCCTACGGGCATTCACCCGGAACTGCTGTTTATTGGCATTGACGATGACCGAAAGTTCTTTTTCCGGGAATACAGGTTCTTTCACCATCGAAGCCACCACCTCAACAGTGCGTGGAAAGTGCTTACCCAGCGAATATAGCGTGATAAAACCATAGTTGACCGATGAAGACAAATCGAGCCACGCACCATAATAGTCCAAACGTTCCGCTATTTGCGCCGATGTCAATAAGCGAGTACCCTCGCGTAACATACGGTTGGTAAACATTGCTTGTAAAGGTTGCTCTTGGTTCCATTGCCCACCCTTCATCAGCAGGTCAAAACGGATGACATCTTCATCGCCCACCTGCATGATGTTCACTGGGATGCCGTTACGCAGCACGTAACGTTCGGGTTCCGGTATCGAGAAATGCTCTATCTGGCGTATTTCAGGAGCTGTTGTTCTGTCAAGACTCATAGCTGTTGGAAATGTTCTTGCAAGAACTTCTCGGCACGAGCCAAGTCTTGCGGGGTGTCTATGCCTATTGTTTCTACATCACTGATACCCACTTTGATGACGTATCCGTTTTCCAACCAGCGTAGTTGTTCCAGCGATTCGGCCAGTTCTAGCGGGGACTGGGGCAGGGCTGTAATTTCCTTCAGTACCTGAGAGCGATAAGCATACAGTCCGATGTGTTTGTAGTATGTATGCGAGGATAACCATTCTTGGCGGTCTTTCCCACGCAGGAAAGGAATGATGGAACGACTGAAGTACAAAGCATTACCATTTCTCCCTACCACAACCTTGGGCGAATTGGGATTTTCCAGTGCATCCAATCCATTTGTCGCATTAAAGGGTTTCACCAGCGTAGCTATCTGTGTAGCAGGGTCGTCAAAACAGGCCTTGAGAGTTTTCAGCTGCGAAAGTTGGACGAAAGGTTCGTCGCCTTGGATATTGACTACTACGTCGAATTCTCCTCCCACTTTCCGGTAAGCTTCCGCACAACGGTCTGTTCCGCTCCGGTGCGCAGCAGAGGTCATTACAACTTTTCCACCAAACGACTTAACAGCAGCTTCGATGCGCTCGTCGTCAGTGGCCACGTATACATCATCAAATACACCGTATACTTGTTCATACACTCGTTCAATGACCGGTTTTCCTCCCAACAATGCCAGCGGCTTGGCAGGAAAACGAGTTGATGCATATCTTGCAGGAATGATTCCGATAAAATTCATGGCATTCTTTTTTTTGGTTTGAGTATGCAAATGTAGGAAAAATCTACGGAAAAACCTTCTTCTGTATATAGATTTCACATGCATACCCCATGGTTCTTTCATTTGGGCATTGATATTAAGGTGTATAATTTTCCCCCACTCCTTGGAGACTGTTTTGAATTAATCAAAGAAAAATGTGATGGGCATCAAATTAATTTGGTAATCAAATTCCAAAAGTAATCAAAACAGTTGGAGTTTCTGATTGGGTTGCGTTATCAATCCAGACAGCCTGAAACAGATACTGAACCTTTCAGAAGCTGTTTTGAATTTCTCCAAAAAGTTTTTCTTGGCTTGATGTATCCGTTTTCGTGTGTGCTTTGGGCGATTTTTTGGTCCTTTCCGCTCCTGTTCTTCGTCA
>NZ_NFJG01000192.1:0-3869 GCF_002159755.1 Bacteroides sp. An269 | reverse complement strand
GCACGAAGGTTCCACCTCTTCCCATTCCGAACAGAGAAGTTAAGCTTCGTCACGCCGATGGTACTGCGTAACAGTGGGAGAGTAGGTAGCCGCCGTTTTGGGATCCTTCTCCGGTCTGATGGCCGGGGGAGGATCCTTTTCTTTTTTTGAGATTATGCATTTCTTTTTCTTGTCATAATTGCTTCTTCTGTATAATTTCTTTATTTTTGTTCCTTTCTAACCTAATATGTCAAAGACATAGAATTTAATTGGTGACATGAAGACATTTATTTTAGGAAAAAGGCAGGTGTTTATTGGGATGCTGTATTCATATTGTATGTTTATTTTCATAGGGATACACGCTAGTCCATCTTATACAATACATACTGAGTCTTTGACTACCTCCAATGGCTTATCCAATAATACGGTTCGTCATATATATCAAGATAGTAAAGGATTTATCTGGTTCAGCACATTGAATGGGTTGAATCGGTATGACGGGAATACTTTTCGGACATTCTTGCCGGACAGTATTGGCGAATTACCTTCATTGGCTGACGGAAGAGTAAAAAGTGTGTGTGAAGACAATCATGGCTTTTTATGGATTTCTACCTCCATAGACCGTTTCAGTTGTTATGATTTGAAAAGGGATTGTTTTGTTGATTATACAGGTTGTGAGGCATTCAAGGAGCAATATGCTTATATTACTTTGTTGTCTGATGCAGTATGGTTATGGGGGCGTGGCAAGGGATGTAGGCGCGTATGCTACAAGAATGACAGGTTCTATTCTGACGTGTTTTGTCTGGAAAATGGGACATTGGATACGAATGCAGTTTCATTTATCGAGCAAGACAGTTTGGGGCGTGTATGGATAGGAACACAGGAGGGGCTTTACGTTTGGCAAAACAAAGTATTGAAAAAAAATGGTCTCTTCACACAGTTTCGTGCGGATACATTGCTTTTCAGAGTATGTTTGTTTCATTACTGCCAAAGGTGAAATATGGTGTATAGGAAAGGATGAGCAACGGGCGACAAAGAAGGCTGAATTGCCGAATGTATGTTCAGGATATGATTTACCGGGTAATGCAGCGATTGGTAATCAATGGTTGATTTTCACGGGTGATGCTAGTTTTGTCTTTTTACCTGCTACCGGTGAGCTATCTCGTGCACCGGCTTCCTGGAATATTCCAGGGGCAGAGATAATAACAGATAATTGTGGAAATTACTGTGCATACAACAAAACCGGACATTTATATTATATCCAGGCAAAGACGGGTGAGGTGATGTCTTTCCGATTGATGCCGGAAGAAAAAGTACAGCTGATAGATAAGGAACGTTATCATGTTGTGCGTGATTCACGTGGCATTCTTTGGATTTCCACTTATGGAAATGGTTTTTATACATATGATTTGCATACTGGACATTTGTCACATTTCAAAGCAGATGACACACGTTCTTCTGTTTTGCTTTCAGATGAGTTGTTATATATGATGGAAGACCGTTCGGGTAGTATCTGGATTGGTGCCGATCATACAGGTGTGTCTCACCTGAAGATGGTAGACAAAATATCAGATTTGTTTTATCCTGAACCTCAAGGTGAAGATAAAATCTTGTATAAGAATAATGTACGGACTTTGGCATCTCTCTCTGATGGCGATATTTATATGGCTACACGTAACGGAAAAGTTTATCTTTACGATTCTACGTTTTCGCAGAAAAAATATGAGAAGGAATATGTCAGTAATGTCTATTCAGTTTGCGAAGATACGGCTGGTGTATTGTGGCAGGGTATGCGGGGAGGAGGATTAAGAGTCGGCAACCGTTTGTGGTTGCATCATGCAGATAATCCGGCTTCTTTGGCTTCTGACGATGTTTATTCTTTGTTGAGGGATCGCAAGGGCCGGATGTGGGTCGGTACCTTTGGAGGTGGGCTTGATTTGGCACTTCCCGATGGGAAAGGAGGATATATCTTCCGGCATTTTTTCAATGATTCTTATGGACAGAAACGTATCCGTATGTTGGTTGAAGACCGGAATGGCTGGATTTGGGCTGCGACGAGCGACGGAGTGTTTATTTTTCGTCCCGAACGTTTGCTGGCAGATGAGCAGGCATATTATCATTATAACAGGCAAAACGGGAATTTACGGAGTAATGAAATCCGACATCTTTTGCAAGACTGTAACGGTAATCTGTGGATAGCTGAAGCGGGAGCCGGTTTCAGTATCTGCAAACCAGGTGATGATTATGCTCGGCTTCGTTTTTCGCATTACGGAGTGAGTGATGGCTTGGTAAACGATATGATACAGGCTTTTGCTGAAGATTCTAAAGGGAATATTTGGATTACCACCGAATATGGAGTTTCGTGTTTTGATGTATCTTCGAAGACTTTTCTGAATTATTTTTTATCGATGCAGATGTTGCAGAATGTTTATAACGAGACTTCCGCACTAGCTTTGCCAGACGGGAGAATCCTGATGGGTTCCAATGATGGGGTTACTGTGGTTGATCCTTCACGGGTTAATACTGACCGTCGTATACCGTCTGTGACTTTTACTGACCTACGATTGAACGGTGTTTCAGCCGGGAGTAGTGGGACAGAGCGTCTATTCGAGAAATCATTGCCTTATACCTCTTCGGTACAGTTGGATTACAGCCAGCATTCGTTTACTGTTTATTTCTCTACTTTGGATTATTCGGCTATTGTGCCGCCTCGATTTACCTATCAGTTGCAGGGGTATGATAAAGGATGGAGTGTGCCTTCGGTATTACCTTGGGGTACTTATAAGAATCTTCCCCCTGGCACTTACAAGTTGCATGTGAAGGCATGCAATTCGTTCGGACAGTGGGGCGATGATTATACGACACTTGAGATTGTTATTGTTCCACCTTTTTGGCGTACTGGGGGGCATTTGTCATTTATTTGTTCTTGCTAGGGAGTCTGATGTATGTGGCATGGCGTGTCGTGCGTCGCATGGATGATTTGCGGAACAAGGTCAAGGTGGAAAAAGAACTGACCGAGTACAAATTGAGGTTCTTTACCCATATATCCCACGAATTCCGTACGCCGCTTACGCTGATTCAGGTTGCTCTGGACAAGATGAATCAGGTGAAAGTGATTCCGAAAGAGATGGTATCTTCTGTCCGTATGATGGATAAAAGTGCCCGGCGTATGTCACGACTTGTTAATCAGTTGCTTGAATTCCGGAAAATGCAGGAAAAGAAGCCTGTGCTTTCGTTGGAAGAAGCAGATGTCATTGCTTTTTTGCACGAAATATACTTGAATTTTAAGGAAGTGGCTGAATCTAAAAGAATGGATTTCCGTTTTCTTCCTTCTGTTCCGTCTTATAAGATGTTTCTGGATAAAGAGAAGCTGGACAAGATAGTTTACAATTTGCTTTCCAATGCATTTAAGTATACTCCTTCCGGTGGAAAGGTTGATTTTTCGGTTCAGGTGGATGAAACAATTCATCAGCTTGTTATCCGCGTGGTTGATACAGGGGTGGGAATACCGAAAGAAAAACGTGAACAACTTTTCAAGCACTATATGCAAAACAGTCTTTCGGGAGATAGCATGGGAATCGGATTGTATCTTGTTCATGAACTGGTGCAGGTACATAAAGGAACTGTTGTCTATGAGGAATGTAGGGGAGGAGGGTCGGTGTTTATCGTTACGCTTCCTGCCGATGTCTCGGTTTATGATAAAAAAGATTTCCTGATACCTGAGAGTGCTTTGTTGCATGAAGAAGAGTTGAGACATCGTTTATCACCGTGGTAGACCGTATGGTGCAACAAGCCATTAACCAGGTTCTGACCCCTATCTATGAGTGCCAATTCTCGAGGAGAAGCTACGGCTTCCGTCCAAGAAGAGGTTGTCATGACGCACTGCGAGG
>NZ_NFJG01000191.1:0-3935 GCF_002159755.1 Bacteroides sp. An269 | reverse complement strand
TGGTCCTTTCCGCTTCTGTTCTTCGTCAGATAGCCCGCTATCTTCCTCATCACACAAGCGGAAATGCCTCAAAAACTCATCCCAAATCATCGCACGATAAATTCAAAACAGTTTCTAAATCGTACTTCGTAAATCGAAAAATAGTAAATTAAAATAATCTGCGAAAATCTGTGTTTCTGATGTCGGTTTCAGAAGCAAGGCTAACTCCCTCTAACTCCTATCCCATAAATGAAGAATTGTAAAAACGCAAAAATTCTTTGTTCTTCATTCTTCATTCTTCATTTAAAAACTCCTATCTTTGCATCCGGTTTTGAAAAACGGATTGGATTTATGGAGCGTGTTACATTCAAAGGGTTTGCGTATGGAGCTATAGCAGCTGCCAGTTATGGGTTGAATCCCTTGTTCGCCTTGCCTCTTTATGCCGATGGCATGGGGGCGGATTCTGTGTTGTTTTACCGGTATGCCTTTGGGCTGGTCATGCTTGGCGTGATGATGTTGGTGCAGAAGCAGTCGTTTGCATTGCGCCGGTGCGAAGTGTTGCCGTTGGTAATCATGGGACTGCTCTTTTCCTTCTCGTCGCTTACTTTGTTCTTGTCTTATAATTATATGGATGCGGGGATTGCCTCTACCATCCTGTTTGTCTATCCGGTGCTGGTGGCCATTCTGATGGCGGTATTCTTTAAAGAAAAAGTTTCCCCGATAACAATGATTTCTATCGCATTGGCGTTTACGGGCATCTCGTTGCTTTATCAAGGCGAAGGCGGGCAGACTTTAAGCCTGACGGGCGTGACGTTGGTCTTTATATCCTCGCTCACGTATGCTCTGTATATAATAGGTGTAAACCGCTCGGTCTTGAAGGATATGCCTATCGCCAAGCTGACATTCTATGTCTTGTTGTTTGGCTTGAGCGTCTATGTGATACGCTTGAAATTCTGCACCCAACTGGATGTAGTCAGTCAGCCGGTATTATGGATAAATCCGGTATGCCTTGCCTTGTTCCCGACCGTTATTTCATTGGTGGCAATGACAAAGTCCATTCATTATATCGGTTCGACTCCAGCCGCCATATTAGGTGCATTAGAACCGCTGACCGCTATCTGTTGCGGGGTGTTGGTGTTCGGCGAACGGCTTACTCCCCGCATTATATTGGGAATTGTGCTGATACTGATAGCCGTGACACTTATCATCCTGGGCAAGTCGTTGATTCGCCAGCTTCAGGTACGGATGATTCACCGTAATCATCATTTCCCGCAACGTTAACCGAAAAAGGCAGGAGGACACGTGGACGATACCTATAGAACCATAACCGGACCTTCGGAAGCTGTTTATACGGAGAAGCGGAGCAAGTTTATCGCCGTTGCCCTTCCTGTGCGTACCCTTGAAGCGGTGAAAGAGCAGCTGGATATTTACCAGAAGAAATATTACGATGCCCGCCATGTGTGTTATGCTTACATGTTAGGGGCGGAGCGGAAGAATTTCCGTGCCAATGATAACGGAGAGCCTTCGGGTACAGCCGGAAAACCGATATTGGGGCAAATCAATTCGAAAGAGCTGACCGATGTGCTGGTGATTGTGGTGCGCTATTTTGGGGGTATCAAGTTAGGTACAAGCGGGCTGATAGTAGCATACCGTACGGCTGCTTCACTGGCTTTGGAGGAAGCCGAAGTGGTAGAAAAGACGGTTGACGAAGAAGTAGGCATCGCTTTTGAATATCCTTTTATGAACGATGTGATGCGGGTTGTGAAAGAAAATCTGCCTGAGATTGTGAGCCAATCCTATGATATGGATTGTTTCATGCGTCTGCGCATCCGTAAGTCGGAAATGCCGCGTTTGCGTGCGCGGTTGGAAAAGGTGGAAACGTTGCGCTTTGTGTAAGGTTTAAATTTTGCTCAGGTTTATTTGCGAATTGTTTCCGGGAATGTAATGATGCCGCCTTGTGGTATTCGTACGACGGCGTTCGCACAGGCAAACGGGGACGGTTGCTTATCAAAGGCGGGAAAACACTCGATAAATAACCTTAGGAACATAGCTGAAAGCAATATTTTTATACTTTTGCATCGAAAATAATGATTATATGAGACAAATAATATACGCAATTATAATATTATATTCTATTTTGATAATTTCAGGATGCAACGGAAATAAAACAACAAACAAACTGATGCCGGAACTTGAACAAGCGGAAAAGGTAATGTTCGACCATCCGGACAGTGCATTGCATCTATTGGAAAGTATGGAGATTCCTTCGTCACAAACTGATAAGGAGAACCATGCGCTGTGGTGTCTGCTGATGACGCAAGCAAAATATAAAATGGTAATGAAAATATCTTCTGATTCCCTTGTGAGGATAGCATACGATTATTACAAGCCAACAAACAATGCCCGCAGGAAGGCGATGTCGGCTTTATATATGGGAGGCTTGAATTATAATCTTGGTAATATTGAAGAGTCTATCAGATTTTATTTAGAGGCCAAGACTGAAATGGAGAAGACCAATGATTATAAATTGGGCTATCTGATTATGTCAGGATTAGGAAGAATATATTTATATCGTAATCTTATCGAGTATGCGTTTGAAGCTTGTCAAAGTGCATATAATTATTCTGTTAAAGATTCGAATTTGCGCTATCAGATGGTTTCTTTACAATATTTAGCAAGATGTTATTGCTTATTGAATAATTTGGATAAAGCTGAACAGGTATATGAACAAAGTGCAGAGCTGGCTTTAGAATTAAAGAATAATGATTTTTATGCTGTTGTACAGCAAGAATTGGCTTTGGTTTATATTGCTCAAAAAAGATTTTATGAATCTCTTGAGGTAGTACAAACATTACAACCTTCTTCTCAAACCTATTTGTTACGAGGACAAATATATTTATGTCTGTCTAAGGCAGATTCAGCTTTATATTATTTAAAAAAATCATTAAGAACCGATAACGTATATACAAAACGTTCTGTCTATAAAACGTTGTATCAGTTATCTTGTGATTCAGAATTTAATATATACATGAAAGAGTTTTGCGATTCACTTCTTTTCTATACAGACTCTGTCATGTCCTTAGACAAAGGCAAGGAAATCATTGCCTACAAGGAGAAGTACGACCACCAGAAACTCATTACCGAACAGCAGCGTCTGAAGCTGGAGAAGGCAGATGCGCAGCGTATGATGTTTATCATCACGATATGCCTTATTGTGGTTATAGCTGTCGTAGCTTACCTCTATCAGAAACGTCTTGTCCGTAAGGAAATTACTATCCGCAAACAGTCCGAACAGCTACAGGACTACATGCTTCAACTGCACGAATACGAGACACGGCTCATGCAGAACAACCGCTACATGGAGGAACTGAAGGAACAGCTCTCCGGTCAGGAAATGAACTTTGAAGAACTGCATGAATACCGTGAACAGATAGACAGCCTTCAGGTTGAGAACAGCAGGCTGTCTGAAAAGATAAACTCTCTTCAACTTCATATTAACGACTATTCTTCCAAACTGGATAAGGCCAGACGGGAGGCAGATAAGTTCCGCAACCTATCGGAAGAAAATCTCTACCTGAAGCAGAGGGAACGTGTGCTTGCCGACTATGTGGTGGACAACGACAGACTGGTGAAGGAACTGAGAGAAAAATGCCGTGTTCTGGAGGCCGGTGAATGGGAGACTCTGGAACAAATGTGCGAAAGTACATACAGCAATTTCGTGAGCCGCCTTCAGGGTGTATGCCCAACTCTTACGAAGCAGGAGCTACACCTCTGTATGCTGATAAAACTACGTTTCAACAACGCACAGATGTCGGAGATCTTCGGTGTGAATACGACTTCTGTATCCCAGAAAAAGTTCCGCCTGAAGAAGCATCTGAGCGATACTCTGCAAGACGGTCTTCCGGATGAAATGACACTCGACAGATGGGTGGCAGAGTTCTGAAAAATGAAAATGT
>NZ_NFJG01000190.1:0-4137 GCF_002159755.1 Bacteroides sp. An269 | reverse complement strand
CGGAAGTACGGAAGCAGAATCGTCAGAACCGAAAAATGATAGAGGACTTACCCGTACTGGAGACCGAGACAATAGAACCGACAGGTGTTGACCTGTCTTTATACCGTAGGATAGGCGAAGAGATAACAAAAGTCGTCAAACACAAGCCGGGCATGCTTTACGTCAAGGAAATTATCCGTCCCAAATATGCCCTCAAGGACAGCACCCGGCTTCCTCCTGCCGGACAGAAGGGTGTAGAGATAGCTCCCATGCCGCTGATGCCGGTTGACAAGTGTATCGCTGACACGAGTCTGCTTGCCGAGATACTGCTTCAGAAGTATGAATATCATGTCCCGTTCTACCGTCAGATACAACAGTACCGACATCTTGGAATGAAAGGCCTGACCGAAAGTACGCTGGACGGATGGTTCAAAAAAACAATGGAGCTGCTCAAACCTCTATATGAGGTACTCAAGCGGGAGGTCTTCTCCTGTGACTATGTACAGGCGGATGAAACCACAGTCCCAGTCATCAACAGGGAAAAGCACAAGGCTGACAAGGAATATCTATGGATGGTAAGGTCAGTCATGGAAAAACTGGTCATTTTCTATTATGATGATGGATCCCGGGCAGGAGCGGTCATCGAATCTCTGGCAAATCAATATACATATAGAGGATATCTTCAATGCGATGGTTTTGTAGGTTATGAGACAGCCTTCAAGACCAATCCCGAAGCAGCAGTTAATATGTCTGTTATCTGTTCCCTATTGGCTACTTGTAAGGCACACGATGTAAACCCAAGGGATTACCTGAATGATGTAATCGCCCAAATGCCTTATCACAAGAATGCAACTCATGAGAAACTTTTGGATCTGCTTCCACACAAATGGAAGTTGAAACATCCGGAAAGTATATTGACAAAACAACATGGGGTATCTGACAACTAATGCCATATGCAACATATAGGTTCAACAAAATAATAGCGACTGAAACTATTAGGTTCATAGTGACAGTCGCTATTGTTGTATATAAAGGTTTAAAACTTGTAGTTTATCGAATGCTTACCGCGCTGTAGCAGTTTTGCCTTTAGGGATACTGCTCTAAAGTCGGGTCGTAATTATGGAAATGGGTACGTTGACAAAATAAAATAGGGCATAACTCATTGAGCTACACCCTACTTTTCTATGATTGGTTATCGTTGTTTACTGATACTTACTTCACTTCCTCAAAATCAACAGTATCTCTGTATGAGCAACTTGCGTGAACGTGTTGCAAATATAGCGGAAACCCGAAAATAAGCATCCATAAGCAACCACAGCTCTTTACTGCAAAAGTACAGATTTATTTGATAAATATCGTGATATAAACACATAATAATCAAATCAATGGGGCGATTTTAACAAAATATCCGGTTTTATCCCTATCTTTGTATATGATATTGGGAAATTGTACCCTAATAACAAAAAGAAAACGATGCAAATTCATAACAATACATTGATTGCGGAATGCTCGTCTTACGATTTCAAGGAAATGCTGGAACGTAAGAAAGTAAAGTCATGGCTTAAATCTGTGTCGGCTTTTGCCAACACGGACGGTGGCAGTTTGTTCTATGGAGTAAATGATGACGGAGTGATTGTAGGTTTGGAGAATCCGCAAGCAGATGCTGACTTTATCAGTGAAATGATAAAGGCAAGACTTGACCCAGTACCAGAGGTACAACTTATTCCGATTGAACATGAAGGACGTAACCTGCTTGAAGTAAGAGTAAAGTCAGGAACGCTGACACCATATTATTATTATCAAGACGGAACACGTACAGCTTATACACGAGTTGGTAATGAAAGTGTGGAATGCAATTCGCAACAACTTCTTTCATTGGTATTAAAGGGTACGCACATGACTTGGGATTCGCTGCCTACACAAGTGGATGCCAACAAACATTCTTTCGTTATCCTAGCCAACACTTTCCGCGAACAAACCCATCAGGAATGGAATGATAAGTATTTGGAATCATTCGGACTTGTCACATCTGACGGGAAACTGACCAATGCCGGATTGCTGTTTGTGGATAATTGCACTGTATTCCAATCACGTATTTTCTGCACCCGTTGGACAGGACTTTATAAAGACGATGCAATCAGTTCCGTAGAGCATCGGGCAAATCTTGTATTGCTTTTGAAATATGGTATGGACTTCATCAAGAATTATACCATGAGCGGATGGGTGAAGATGCCGAACTATCGACTTAACCTCCCCGACTATTCAGACCGTGCTATCTTTGAAGGGCTGGTAAACCATCTTATCCATAGAGATTACACAGTAATGGGTGGTGAAGTACATATTGACATCTATGATGACCGAGTAGAATTGGTATCACCAGGAGCAATGCTTGATGGTACACAAATTCAAGACCGGGACATATACAAAGTGCCGTCTATGCGCCGTAACCCTGTCATTGCGGATATGTTTACTCAATTGGACTATATGGAGAAACGTGGTTCGGGTTTAAGAAAAATGAGGGAACTTACGGAGAAACTGCCTAATTTCCTGCCGGGCAAAGAACCACAATATCAAACGGAAGCAATTTCTTTCTATACCACATTCTATAATTTGAATTGGGGAGAGAACGGAAGGATACCTATAGAGGAAGTTGCCAACAGGGTAAATAGTAGCCTCGAAAAGTACTCTATCGATGAAGAATCTTCGGTGAAAACTTTCGGTGATTTACAGAAATCTTCGGTGAAAACCTTCGGTGATTTGCAAAATTCTTCGGTGAAACAAAAGCGATTGGGACGGACCGCACAAAGCATTCTTGACCTTGTAATATCAGATGGGTCTATATCTCAAGATAAGATGGCGGAAAAAATAGGAGTCAGTAAACGAGCCATTGAAATGCAGATTGCAAATCTAAAAGCCAAAGGATTGCTTGTCAGAGAGGGAGCAGATCATGGTGGCTATTGGCGTATTGTAATTAATCCTAAAGCAGAAGAATAGATCTATGGGAATATATCTTATACCACTCTGTGTTATAGTTGCCATTTTGGTAATCGCCTTTTTGTTTGCTTCTTTACAGCAAGTAAAACATAAAACTCGATATATAGTGCTTTATGTAATAGCCATCATCATGCTATTTGCCGTTATTCCTATCAATGAATATTTGACTAAGTTTACGCAAATTTCAAGTGAAGAATACCTGCTTATTTTGATATTCGATATTGCGGTGGGATATTTTTGTATGTACATTGCCGGTTTGCTGAAATTCAATCTTCTTAAACAAAAAAATCAAGCATTAGAAAATGCCTTGACAGAAAAGCAACAAAAAAATGTAGATGCTCTATTAAAGCATCAAAATGAAAAGCAAAAAACACTTCTCAAAGGAGAACTTGAATGGTTAACAGAAAAAATCAAAGTATTTACTGAGGAAGAGCAGAAAGCTATTCTTGCCTGTGCTTGCGCATTTGCAGAACATAACTTGATAATTACTCCATCAATATCTATTCAGCAAAAAGAGACGTGTAGTCAGCAAGACCTTATGTATTTTGTTTGTTCTGCTTTTTTCAATATGGGAAAGAAGCGTAATGATATTGTAAGTTTCTTATATAAAGTTTTTCCTATCTATTTTCCTGCTGGAGAAAGTGTATTGGCTAAAAAAATGCCGGGACAGGAAAGGGTAAAAGAGAGAAGGGATAAAGAAAAACAATCCACATAATCCATAAGTATTATTGAAGTATATTCCAATATAAAGTCGTTTTTCGACATATATTTGTCAGATAATCACTATAATCAGAATAGATTTTCGATTATAAGATTATCTTTGTTTTTGAAAACATATTATGTAATGTATGAACAAAGATATTAATCGATTGAAGGTGGTTCTAGCAGAAAAGAAACGTACCAATAAATAGTTAGATGAACAGTTGGGGAAAAATCCAAGAACTGTTTCGAAATGGTGTACTAACACTATGCAAGCTAACTTAGAGACATTGGTAGAAATCGCCAAAGTTCTTGAAGTGGACACGAAAGATTTATTATAGCCAATAAAAAATATTTAATTCAAGTTTCGCAAGTTCAACTTGCAGCTTTTAATCTATAAATGTCGCAAATATGTTTCATATCTTCCTCCCTGTTGATGATAGCCTGATAGATATCTTCGTCAGT
>NZ_NFJG01000019.1:0-47172 GCF_002159755.1 Bacteroides sp. An269 | reverse complement strand
ATCATTACATGACCTTCAAAATAGTCCTCTTCCTTATTATCTACTTCACCGAAATAAGTAATATTCTTCTTGCTCATATTCTTTTGTTTTTAATTAATTGCGACTAATGTTTGGCAGATAATCGCCATTTGTGGCGATTGAGGTGCATGTTATGTGCATTTATTTCCAAAAGTTGTCCTGCAAGTGCTTTTCCAAATATCGACTTACAACTCCCCAGCCTTCATTGTCAGGACTATTATACCCCCACATACTTTCAGTAGCATCTTCTAATTTTTCACATACTTCTGAATATTTTGCTGTTATTTGTTTCCTTTCTTCTGAGGTATAGCCTTTTAGTTCTTCCATTGTTATGGTAAAATACTTACCTTCTCTGCTCCCACGCACGAAATTTACAACTTCACAAAGTTGGTCTTCGTCAAGAGAGAAGACATCTATATTGAGAGGGAAAATTTGTTCGATATTCTTTGTTGCATCTCCAATTTTGTCCAGTCCAATTTCATACATTGCATGGGATATGTAAGGCAGCAATTCTGTATTTTCTTCTATAATCGCTTGCCACCCATCACCTTTATAGATACCTATAACATTAGCTACTATGTGAAATGCAAATACAGCGTCGGACACTTGATTTTTAATTTCACTTAATTCGCCTATCTCCCAAACCTTATCTGATAAGGTTACAATCGCATCTTCTGTATTGACATCCATTCCTTGCAGGACATCACTAATTTTTTCAGTTTTCATATTTACATCGTTTTTTAATTGCACATAATGTTATGCTATCAGCCGATTTGGCTGTTATTTTTCCTAAGTATAAACCGTGAAATGAAAGTTACAGAATCTCGTAGGTACTATAAACAAATACGATACAGCACCACTCATTGTCTTGATATCTACACAAGCACATCTGTTGTTATCCATAACACGGAAGATATATGTTCGCTAACAAAGATATAAAATTATTGGTAACCAATACAATACAAACCTTTAATTCTATGAAAAAACTTCTTTTTTTGGTCATTCATAATTAGCAAGAATCTATCATCTTGTTTTTCAGTTTTATAGTTGCTGTCTGAGCAGAGTACGGGAGATACAAAATAAACGAGAGGAGAATTTACATGTCATCCGTAAACTTTCCTCTCGTTTTCTTATACCTATGGAGAAACAAGTTGAATAGCAAACATTGCCTCCGGATATTTTATCCGGAATGCTCCATATTACAGTTTTCTGTTCAGCACCATCGCCAAAGGATAGATAAACTGGTTATAGACCTTGAGTTTCTTCAGATCCAGCACATACCCTGCATAGGGATTGGTACAATCCGAATAGAAAAACACGTCAGTAAAACCAGCATGTTCCTTTATGATTTCTCCTTCCAAGGGAATCTCGTCCACATCAAACTCTTCCAGAGGCAGTTCCTCCAGGCGGGCATGTTCCCCATTGCCCAACACATTGAGGTTACGGTTGAACAGCACATATCCCCGCTTACTGTAATCCACACGCATACCATACGGACGCTCCACAAGGAAAGCATCCGCAGCTTTCTTTATATAATCTTCCATGATCTTTCAAATTAGGATTTGCAAAAATACACCATTCCTTTGTCAAAGACGAACAAATCAATGGGTTTCTCACCGATATACCTGCAAGAAAATACAACGACACACAACCTGTATATTTTATTTTCCTCCCTGCAAAGGTAGTCCCGTGTCCAACGTACCCGGACAAGGTCAGGCCCCTATGGGGTTGGCTGAAAGAAAATCATCCTCGCCGGCGGCTGTGGTATTTTCTTTCGCCAAACCTTGCGGGTACGGCCACGGGACAGTCAGGCAGGCGAAAAATAAAAAATACCGGCTCCCGGAGCCGGACGTGTTTAACAGATAAAATAC
Organism: Bacteroides sp. An269; assembly: GCF_002159755.1. Lineage (NCBI taxonomy): Bacteria > Pseudomonadati > Bacteroidota > Bacteroidia > Bacteroidales > Bacteroidaceae > Bacteroides > Bacteroides sp. An269. Next base: position 45,283 of record NZ_NFJG01000019.1, on the reverse strand, counting down.
AATGAGTCATGAAAATCCTGAATGAAGAACATTTCCAGAATGTAAAGCGTTACGCCGAATCCATCGGTGACACATCACTCCAGAACTGTCTGGACAGACTGAAAAAATGGGAGGAGAACCCGGACCATCCAAGCGAAATCTCGCTCTATTATGACCATGCCCCGTACTCGTTCGGCTTCACGCAACACTATCCCGACGGAAGCATCGGCATCGTGGGCGGTCTGCTCTACCACGGAATACCGGACCGGTCTTTTGCCGTGACACTTGAGCCGTTCCACGGATGGCAGATACATACCTGAAAAAAGACAGATAATCATAGTATTAACTTTATAAAATTCAAGATTATGGAAGCAATGGCAGTATTGGAAAAACAACAGCAGTTCGACTTTCAAAACAATGGAATCGAAGTAATGAACTTTGAGACTCTCCAGCGTACTTACAAGGAGAATGATATCTACGGCAAGCCTGTCCAGGGCATCTATCACTACCAGGTACTGCAGCGTATGATGGACATCTGCGAGAAGTACAATCTCGACTATGAAGTGGAGGAAATCTTCGCGGCACAGAACAGGAACAAGACACAGCCGGGAGTAAGCATTCTCCCGCAGGTGGAACAGACACTTGGTGAAAAAGCAGTGGAAGCCCACATCCTCCGACGCATCTTTGCGACCATCCGTATCAAGGACTGGGAAACGGACGAGCTGACAACAACGCTGGTCGTCGCCTACCATCAGGATGGCATACAGGCAGCCATAGGCCCGTGCGTGAAAGTATGCCATAACCAGTGTATCCTCTCGCCGGAAAGGAGCATCTGCAATTACGGAAAGAACAAGGTGACAACGGAAGGGGTATTCGAGACGGTGGACGGATGGCTGGCAAACTTCGAGGTGAACATGAACGAGGACATCGCAAGGATTCAGCGACTGAAACGCAGAATCGTCTCACTGGAGGAAGTGTATATGTATATCGGGCTGCTGACAGCATTGCGTGTCTCCCATGACAGTTCGGACAGGAACCTGTCATCCTCCGTGGAAACCTACCCACTGAACCAGAGCCAGATTTCCATCTTCACGGAAGAGGTGTTGAAACTGGTAGCCGAAAAGGGACAGATCACCGCCTGGGACTTGTATAATGTAGCGACTGAGATATATAAGCCGGGCAGAACGGACTTCCCGGCACTAATCCCACAGAACGGAGCGATGGCGGAACTACTGCTTTCCCGTCTGCCGGCAGAGGTGGAAATACAGGATGCCGTTCTGGTAGGCTGAACAGCTACAGAATAAAATATTCATATTATTTTTGCATAGAAGCAAACCTATGACATATCAACAGTCTGGACAGGCGTTCATAACCGACGCCTGTCTTTACTATATAATCTTAACAACATGACTTGGAAAAAAGCAAATATCATCATAGACGGCCAAAAAATGGAAGTTCCGGCTCCCGACATCATATCGGCAAGCCGCAGCACGGACATTCCGGCATTCTATGCGGACTGGTTCTTCCATCGGCTCGAAACCGGATATTCCGTGTGGAACAACCCGTTCAACGGAAAAAAGAGCTATATCTCTTACCGGAATACAAGATTCATAGTGTTCTGGTCGAAAAATCCCAAGCCTCTTCTTCCTTATCTGCCAATCCTGAAAGAAAGAGGTATCGGCTGCTATATCCAGTTCACTTTGAATGATTATGAGGAAGACGGACTGGAAACCGGTGTCTCTCCGCTGACAGAACGTATTGAAACATTCAGGACTCTTTCCGATATATTGGGTAAAGAAGCCGTAATATGGCGATTCGATCCGCTGATACTCACAGACAACATATCCGTGGATACTCTGATTGAAAAGATCGAACGTGTGGGAACGGAGGTACACAACTGCACGGAAAAGCTGGTTTTCAGTTTTGCAGACATAGACTCGTACAGAAAGGTCAAGGCCAACATGACAGACAGCGGAATCCCGTATCATGAATGGAATAAAGAAAAAATGGAGGAACTTGCCGGAAAACTGACGGTACTGAACCGTAACAGAGGATGGAATCTGGAGCTGGCTACCTGCGGCGAAAATCTGGATCTCGGCAAATACAGGATATCCCGTAACCGCTGCATCGACGGTGACCTGATAGCACGTCTGGCATGGAAAGACAAGGAACTGATGTCCGCATTGGGAGTCACCATACAGGAAATTCCGTCTCCAGCCTTTTTCAACATGAATGACCTTCCTTACGGTGCCGTGCTTCTCCCTGGCAACAAATACTTCGTCAGCAATCACAAAAAGGATCCGGGACAACGTGCCTCATGCGGATGTATGGCAGCCAAGGATATCGGGGAATACAATACCTGTCCTCATCTCTGCGAATACTGCTATGCAAATTCAAGTAAAAAATCGGCAATCATGAACTGGGAAATGCACCGGCAGAACCCTATGGCGGAAACGATAACCGGAAAGTAGAACAACAGACGAGGAAGAAACTGACAGTCAAAAGACTGAAAGATTCTTCCTCGTTTTTTTATTCCTCGAAGAGCAGCATGTATTCCACCTTCCTTCTCCGTTCAATACTTGGAACTACCTTACCTTTGTAACACCGGAAAGAAACATACTCCTTATAGATATTCCGGTCTCCTGCCTCCAGCTTCTTCAACAATTTGCTTTTGGGCATCTTGCCGTAACCTTTCAAACGGTATGCCCCCACATTATAGCTCAAAACAGCGACAATCAGCGAATCACGTCCCAGGTAACTGAACATACGGCACAGCTTGCGTAAATCCGCTCTCAGGATTGAATCACCCTGTTCTTTTGTAATATCATTGGTCAGCCTTTCCCCGGGAAGGACCTTATGCCCGTACCCGACATAAGGCCAGTGCCTTTTTTCTCCATGCCAACCCTCGAACCGCTTGATACACTCGACGGCAAGGCTGAACCTGTCCTGTTTCTCCTTTACCGGATTCTCCGCCCGCAACGGTATACTCCCGAAGCAGGCTATGGCGAAAAACGCCGCAAACAATTTTGCTCTTATTCCCATAGGCAGGTCAGGTTCATTGTGATACGATGACGACAGGCAGTTCCTTGCCGCCGGAAGTAACCACGGTATCCTCGTCCTCCGTCTCATTGTTGAAATCGAAGGTCAGCTGGAAAAACTGTGCCGGCTCGCTGTTGTCCTCAAAATAGATGTCGATACTCTGCTGGTCCTCACACTCGGAGGTGTAATAAAGGCGGAACACTTCCCTGTCCAGGGGATAACGGTCGTTGGGCAGCAGCACCATCCCATCGTCCATGCGCAGCTTGCCTTCGCCGTCCGGCTGGAAATAGCGGATGGTATAGCGGGCATCGGAGAACCGTCCTTCCCGTTTCAGTTCACAACGGATTTCAACGGTCTCGCCTTTAACGATACGTGTGGGAACCGGCATCGTCTCCACCGTAAAGGGATAGGACTGCTGCACGTCAAGGTCATCGCTGCAAGAGGTCAGCATACCAAAGGTCAGGCCCATCAGGGCGCATACAAGGGCATACAGCCCTTTTCTGTTCATAACAGGTTTCATATTCATTTTCTGTTTTAACGGTTTATAAAATAATTACTGTTCAGGCGGAAAATTACTTTCCAGGTATTCGTTCAGGTCCTTGCATCCGGCATACAGGTCGGAACAGTCGTCAATCCTGTCACCGTAGCGTTTCCGAAGGACGGCCAACGTCCTTTTTCCGGCATCGTCATTGTCCAGATAGCACCGGATTTTCCCGTAATTGTCCAGATAAGGGAACGAGCGTTCAAGCATGGCCACCGAATTGAGGACCAGATAATCCTCACCACGGCTGATGCCGAGTACCTTCCATGAAAGAAAGTCGATAAAGCCCTCAAAAAGGTTGCAGGTAAGCGAGCCGTTACGGATGAGGGAAATGTCCTTGGGCGGCAGGCACCATTTCATGAACCTGGTCCGAAGCTCATAGCCTCCACCCATATTCCTGAAACCGACGGCGAAATACCGCTTGCCGTACAGCCGGAACCGTACTTCCTCGCACTCCGCACAGGCAATTTCCACTGGAATACCGCGTCCCTTCAGATAGCCGAGCAGTGCATTACACCGCAAGGGACCGCAAACCACCTCCTCGAAGCGGGAAGGCTCCTTGCGCTTTTCTGTCCTGACACCTTCCTTTTCTCTTTTCTGTCCGGCATATTCAGGTATTGTGCCTCCATAAACTCCGGCGATGAACCTCACCTGCGCCATGAAGCCGTCACTTCCTGAAAGTTCCCCCGCAAGGGTGAAGATGTCGCCTCCATGCCCGGTGCCGAAGTCATGCCATACCCCCTTACGGGTGTTCACATGGAACGAAGGTGTCCTTTCCTCACGGCACGGGGAGAGATACCAGCATTCGTCGCCGTGCCTTCTGACCGGCTCATGTCCCAGACGGGACAGGAATTCCTCAATGGGAATGCCTCTTATCATCTCTATATCCATAGGCGTCTAATTGATGATGAAACGGACTCCAAGCCCGAACTGTGTAGTGAACTTTCCCAGAGAACTGCCCCAAAGCACACGTTCGCGCACATGGGCAAGCAGCACGATACGGTCAGTCACATAGCTTTCCAGTTCCAGCGTCAGGGCTCCGCCATAAACGAAGGCATCCCGGTGGGAAAGCATGGAACCGTCATACAGAACCTTTTCTCCCCAGTTCAATGTCTCATATCCCACCAGGGCGGAACCGCCTACAGAAAGGAAGAATATCTTCGCCGGGTCGGACAGGATCTTCAGGTAATAGCCGCCCTCCGCAGTAAACTGGGCCCGTGGAACGAAGGTCCCACGATAACCGTAGTTCTTCAGCAGGTATTCCACGCCAGCCACCCAATGGTTGGCCCTTTTCGTATATCCCGACACGGCAAAGCCCGTGTACCAGTCAACCGGTGATTTCAGGTTTCCGGCAAAGCCTCCCCTGAGTTCCACACCCTTCATTCCGGGAAGGTAACGCTGGGCGTATGCCTGCCCCGATGACAGGGCAAGCGATACGCATACGGCAAAAAGAAACAGAAACTTCTTCATGGTCATTTCACTTTAAGTTCATTGATCACCCTCGCTCTCACGATGTCCTCACTCTCCACGGTGAAGGTCTGGTGACGGCCTCCGCTCTTCTCGTGCATCTCCACCACCAGCATCTTGTCGGCGGGAATGGTGAACTTGTCAAAGACAAAGACGGTACGCTCGTCCTTCTTTCCGGCGACAGCCGTGGCATAGTTGTAGGCACGCAGTGGAAATATCACCTGCTCCTGGATGGCCGTGCGCTTGAGTACCTTCTTGTCCACGATCTTGAACGTCACGAAATCCACCTCATAAGGCACATTCGACGTGTTCTTCACCTGGGTGTGGAAATAGAGCAGCCCGTTGTGGGTATAGAGCCCGCGCAGCAGGTACTGGATGCCGAACGCCTTGCTCCCGATATGCTTGATGTGGCGTCTGTTATCCTTGTGGATGGCCTTGGCAATAAGGTGTACCAGCTTGGGCGACTCGCTGCCGAGTTCCTTCAGGTAGATGTCAAGGGCATTGTTCGGGCGGTTCACCTCGCTGCCGTCATGAATAAAATCGGCCATCTCGATGTTGAGCAGCAGAGGCTCATCGGCATACTTCACATTGAAGGTGTAGAAACTTCCGCTTTCGGTAATCACCGACATGTTGGTCTCCTCACGGAAGTTCTTTCTGGTAGCCTTTACCCTGATTACATTCTCTGAACCGTCCGCCTTGCCCGCAATCAGATTCGGAGAACCGAGATCCACGTAACGGACAGCCGAGGGAAAGATGATATGGGTCGTCTTGTCATACGTCACTTCCAGACCGTAAGGCGGAATCATCCGGTCAAAGGTGAGCTTTCTGGACAGCCCGTGATAGAGGTCGCCGTCCTCCTGCTGCGGATAGATATCCGCCTTCATGGTCAAATCATTTACGGCCGTGGTATCAGCCGACTGTGCATGTGCACTTGCAACGCCGCCTGCGAGGGCAAGCATCAAAAGAATCTTTTTCATGTCTTTACAGTTTTAATGGGTTATTGATTGTTGTTCTGATAAAGCATCAGTCCGTAGCCTGATTTGAGGTGTACCTTCTCCTCGCGCATCTTTTTGGAGATGTACTGCGACACGCCCTGTATGGCCCCTCGTCCAAGCTCGGAGAGAAGCTGGTCGCCTGCCGACTGGTTGGTGATGGAGATGGTCGTGCCGAGATTCTGTCCCATGTTGGCGGCCACTTCCCTTACCGCATTCGCTTCCGTCGAACCGGGAATGAATATCCCGGCCTGTCCGTCACTGTCCAGCACGGTCAGTTCCACGGGAATGACATTGCCGTCATATTCGACCTGCAGGATTTCAATGCCAAGCCGCTCGCCCTGGATACGTCCCTCACCGGTCAGCAGGGTATTGCGGGGAAGCACATATCTTCCCACACGCATGGCCTCCAGCAGCCTGAGACGCACGCTTTGTCCGCTGATAATGGTCTGGTCGCCATGCACGCAGGCCCGTATGGTATTCCTCGCCATCTGTGTCCCGGCACTGCCCACAGCCGTATGGAAGCCGGCATCCGCACCGGAAAGCAGTCTCGCAAACTGTACCGAATCGGTAAGAGGCTGAGGAAGGGACGACACGACCGGAGAGGACACCAGCCCGACGGGAACGGCTTTCGCCTTCCTCTCCCTTGAGGGACTTTCCGTCTCCTGACTGTCCGCTGTTCCCGTGCTGCCGCCCGAAGGCATATATTTGGCGGCAAGTTCATAGGACTTCTCCAGCAGAGCCACCTGTTCCTCGTAGCTCGGTCCGGCCGTCTGCGCTGCGGCAGCCTGTCTGAGCTGTTCCACCTCTGCTTTCAGGGCTTCCTTTTCCGGGTCTTCCTCAGGACTCTCGTAAAAACTACCGAGAGTGGCGTTGATGTCGTTGTAAGCCGAGGCTGAAGAGGCGAAGGCTCCCGTCCTGCCGTTTCCTCCTGAATGGTACGCACGGCTTTCATTTTCACTTGCAATGTCCTGCGCCGGTTCTGTTTCCGGGACATTATCCTGTCTGTGTCCATCGGTCAGGGCGGAGAAGTCGGCCAGCGTACGCTTCTTCTCCTCCTGCCGGCGAATCATGTCCGCCTGCTCATAAGCAGCCATCTTGTCCGCCTCTATACCCGTACCTTTCGGATCGGGAAGTTCGGCATTGAAGCCCGTCTTCCTTTCCGCCTCCTGCCTGTCTTTCTCAGACGGGGCGAAAATTAGCCACATGCACCCGAGGAACAGCAGGAACATACCTGTGAAAACCAGATATTTCCTGATTTTCTGCTTCTGTTTCAATTTTTCTGCATCTGTACTCATAATCTTACTTGTTGAACTGGTTAAAAAACTCTTCCATCTCACGGACTTTCATATCGGAGAGGGTATCCGCAGGCACAAAGTCGGGAACCTCAAGCGGGGTTATCCTGATGATGTCCTGCCGGGCATCCTCCCGTCCGATGTCATAAATCGCACGGAAAATCATGTAGAAATTCACCAATGCGAAAAGGGAAACCATCACGATGACGGCGATTGCCCTCTGACGGGGTGTGAGTCTGTCACAAAGGCCGCGCAGCCTGCCCCCGATACAATCCTTGAACTTTACATACATTTTTCTCATACATACATTGTTTTATCTGTCATACATTCTGATATCCCTGTTCTCCAGCACGTGGAACCCTTCCAGGATGAACCCGTGCGGATTGTTGTCACTGCGGGTGGAATTCCGCAACCTGCCATGCGTGACAAGGCTGCGTTCCGTCACGCTCTTCTCACGGATGATGAAAAGGCGTGCGTATGTCATGACATCATACGGATAGGTGTTGAAGTCGCATTTCACGCTGTCTATCTCGATACGCTGGCTGACATTGCCCGAAATTATTCTATTGTAATAACCCTGTTCGGCCAGATCCCCGTAATGGGAATAGGCGGAACGGTCACTCAGGAACATGGCACGTTGCACGTTCCCCTCGATGGCACTCTTGTCGGGGGCAAGCGTGAAGAACAGTTCATGGAAACGTCTGACATGTTCCCTTGCCTCTACGGGACGGTTCTGCTCCAGGTCCTGCGAGAGGGCGAGCATGAGCGATTTCCCCTCATCCAGCACATAGATCTTCTGGCGCTGGGCTTCGGCAAAACTGTATGCCTTCCAGACGGAATAACCCACAAGCAGGGTGCAGACACCCAGATAGACGATTCCGAACTGGCGCAGATGCCGGAAGCTGGTCTCGATATTTTTCAATGATTTGAATTCCATTCTTATTCGTTTTATGATTGTTACTTGATTAGTCTTCCGGCCACATTTCCTACAGTAGCACCTGCGGCACCGCCCACAATGGAGCCTGTCTTGGAAGCAGCCTGATTCACGTTCTTGCCGTAATTTCCCGCACCTCCACCGGCCTGAACAATCCAGTTGGCCACGGTCGGAATCGTGAAATACCCGATAATGCCGATAATCAGGAACGTGATGTACACGGCATTGGAACTGTCCGGAATGAAGTTGGGGTCGGACAGCTGCTCGATGTCCCTCTGAAGCATCAGGGTCTGTATGCGTGCCAGCACGCTGCTGAAAAGATCAGAGACGGGCAGCCACAGATAGATGCTGATATAGCGAACAAACCATTGGCTCAGCGAGGCCTGAAAGCCGTCCCAGCACGAAATGGCAAAGGAAATCGGTCCGAGAATGGAAAGGACAATCAGAAAGAATGTCCTTAGCGTGTCCACCACAAGCGCAGCCGCATTGAACATCAGTTCCAGCAGCTCACGGAAAAAATTCTGCACCGCCTTCTTCATGTTGTACATGGCACGGTCCACGTACATGCCGCACGCCTCGATGGCGTCCAGGGCTCCCAACTCGTCCAGCTTGTTGTCAAAAGCCTCCTTGTCCACCAGGTAGGCCGTCTCGGGATTCCTCCGCATCGCCTCAATCTCCAGCTTGTCCTTCTGCTCCCGGTACTCGTTCATGTCGAAGGTCTGCGTCTCCAGAATCCTGTGCGTTCCGGTCACGACGGGTGACAAAATGCTGTTGAGCGTACCCAGCACGATGGTCGGAAAAAACATGATGCAGATACCCAGAGCAAACGGACGCAGCAAAGGGAACACGTCAATAGGTTCGGCCCTGGCCAGTGACTGCCAGACACGATACGCCACATAAAAGAGGGCTCCCAATCCGGCAAGGCCCTTGGCCACGCCGGTCATCTGCGAACAGAGCGGCATCATGTCCGTATACAGACTTTGCAGGATCTGGTGCAGATTGTCAAAATTCACAGCCAACAATACCATAAGCAATCTTCCTTGAAATTACCAGTAGCGTTCGTTGGGTGAACCGTACAGAGCCATCACGCGGTCAAGGTCATTCTGTTTCTTGGCTCGCAGGTACGACACGCCGATGTTCTTGTTGGTATAGTACTGCACCAGACTGCGGTATTGCAGCATGTCGGTATAGCAGCGGTCGATGATGTCCATACGCTCCTTGTCGTTCATCGAAAGGCCGTTCTCATTGACCACCGTCTTCAGGTCTGTCAGCAGATTGGCACTCTCCTCCAGCAGCTTCGTGTAACCGAGGGCGATGGCACTCAGTTCCTCAGGGGTGAAATAAGGGTCACTGAGCATACGCTCATAACTGGTCACATAGATTTCCGTGATGTCGCCGACCATCAGGATGGTCTGCTGCACCTTGCGGGCATCGCGTACCAGATTCTTGACCTTCCTAAGGCCGTCATAATACTCCTTGCCCTGCTGGTAAATCTTTACCGTCTCCTGAAAATTTTTGACCATATTGCTGGCCGTCGAGGACGTGTGGACAATATTCTTGGCGGCGTTGATGATGCCCTGGGCCAGATTCCCGGGGTCGGTCACTACCCATTGGGCGTGTGCCTTGCCTGCCGAAAGAAGGCAGATACAGCATAAGGCTGTCATAATTCTTTTTTTCATGTCGTTAATCTTTAATGGTTGATAAATCTTTTTTTCCGTAAGTTCAAAGCCCCATCTTTCGCCCTTTGGACGGCGGGTTACGGAGGATAGGCTTGTGTACCGGTCTCGGACGGTCTGCCTCTGCCACTTTTTCTTTCCCGTGTCTGAGGGAGGCGAAGAATTCGTCAGCATACGGTCTGCGGCTGGTAACCCGGACTAATCTGTCATCCAGTTCTTTGTAGGCTTTCTGTGCCTGACGGGATTGTTCTTCCGGGGCTGCGGTCTTGTCAATACCGTATTTGATCAGAAAATCCGGTTGCACATTGATAAGGTCGTTTGAAGCATCCGGTGACACGGCGATACGCCCCAATTTGTCAAGCTCCCGGTCAAGTCTCTCAAGATAGAAGTCCGGCAGACGGACTCCGGGGATATTCTCGACCGCCTTTTCAGCCGCCGCACACATCTCGGCTTCTATACGGGGAATGTTCATCCTGACATCAGGCTCAATGCAGCAGTCATCCCTGTCCATCAGATAGCTTTCGAGCCATTCATAGGTACTGCATTTGTCCTCAATGCCATAGCGCAGCTTGACGTAGGTCGATGGAAGCATGCTGTATGAGGCGAGTTCGCACAGTTCAGATACATCCCGGCTCTTTCTCTGGAAGTCCAATATTCCTATTGCGGATATTACTTCACTATGTGGCGGGCGTTCAATTCTATTCATCGGATATTTCGTACATCCCCAATCACGCATAACGGTGTACATTGCGAACAAGCCATGCACTGATGTGGCTTCCGATGGTGGGATATCCGTCAGTTGAAAGCCGTGTTTCGCCATAAATGGAGTATCCGTCAATACATCCATCATATTTACGGATTCCTTTTTCATCGTTGATATGGGAGAATCGAAGGGTTCGGATTTCGCTATCAGCAGGGCAATCTGTTCAATAGCTTTTTCCGAATGACTGTACTCCCGGATAAGCTTTGCAAGTTCCCCGTGATTGTACACACCGGCAAGAAGTTTGGCTTTTTGAGCAATCTCCTGCAATTCCCGGTAGTCCGGTTCCCGGAGGCGACCGACAATCCGATGTCTTATCCATTCGGTAAATTTCATGTCTTTCTTGATTTTTGAATGTTACTTACTGTTACGTTTACTCTCGGCCAGCTGCTTGATTGCCAGCTCGATATTGCCACCCAACTTCCGGGTAAGCCGCATCAGTTCCAGCTTTTCCGTCTCCTCGGTCGTGTAGGTGTAGGCTAAGCACCCAGCGCCTTGTCATATTTCTATGGTAGGTTTCCGAGTACTCGCCTCCGAACCGGACTTACAAGTCTCCCTGTATCCGGCTCTCCACTAATTAATTCAGTCTGACTCTTCGGTCGGGGTCTATTTTTGCATGACATTTTGAGCAGACAGCCAAAGTTTTTCGTCTTCGAGCTATCATTTTCTTTTCCCAGTCGGATTTACCTTTCAGGTCTTTAAGTTTGCGAACGTGATGCATTTCGAGTTTATCGGTAGCACCGCATAATTCGCAGACTTGGAGTTTCAGCCTTTCCATAAGGCTATTACGTCCACCTGTTATGGAAACTGTCCGTGGAATAGTGTCACAGTAAATATTCCCTGCAACCTTTTTGCGTTTGAAACCATCATGATAAAATGATTGGTAAAGTGTCTTACCCTTGCTATTTTCATATGCCACTTGGAAAACCTTGTTCTTTTTATATTTCAGAAGTATTTTCTTTACAGATGATTTGTATTTGTTCGCAAATACCTTATACATGCTGTATGACATAATGTGATAGAAAGAATTGATGACATAGCTATTATTGGCTATTGAGTAGTAATTATAGAACCCTCGGATTTCGGCATTGAACTGACTGACTATTTCCAAGTCATCCAAGTTCAGCATGTACGTTCTGACGATAGATTTCCAAACCTCTTTGCCATTGACAACCGCTATTCTTGCGACCTTGTAATCAAAGAGTTTCTTCCGCATCGTTTCAAAATTCAGGTACAAGACAGGCTTGTGTCCGAATGCCCTAACCGTTCTTCCGAACTTATCCTTACGTAAATCGTTACACCTGCGTATAAATACGTCATATCCGAGAAATTTCGCTGGTTTCTGCGCATTGGTTATCAGTGTCTTTTCATCTGAAAGTTCCAGTTTAAGAGCTTCATTAAGATAATTCTTAATATCCTCTTTTACTGTTTTGCAGTCTTCAAGACTACCGGTAATTCCAATCAGAAAATCATCTGCGTATCTCACGTATTTTAACCGTTTGATGCTGCTGTCCATTTCATTACGTGCCGGATAGTTGTTCCGTTCTTCTCGTAGCCGCTTAATTTCAGCGGTCATCTGTTCCTTTACCTTTGCATTTTTCTCATTCTTCAGTTTCTTTGCCAGTCGGTATCTCCGCTGTTCGTAGAGCTTGTATCGAGCGTCGCCTTTTCTCGTTACTCCTTTATTGAACTGATTGGTGTATTCCTTAATGTACTTGTCGAACTTGTCAAGGTAGATATTAGCCAGTATTGGGCTGATAATCCCGCCTTGCGGAGTTCCACTGTACGTTCTATGAAATACCCAGTCTTCCACATATCCGGCATTCAGGAACTTTCGGATAAGCCGCAAAAATCTTTCGTCAGCGATACGTTCCCGAAGAATATTAATCAATACGTCATGATTGATATTGTCGAAGAATCCTTTAATATCGCCTTCAATAAACCATTTCACGGCAGTGAATGTCTTTTGTATATCTATAAGAGCAGTATGACAACTTCGTTTGGGACGAAACCCATGCGAAGTATGTTCAAAACTACCTTCATAGATTGCTTCAAGTATCATTCTAACTACTTCCTGTACCAGCTTATCATCAAAAGAGGGTATGCCAAGCGGACGTTTTTTCCCGTTTTTCTTAGGTATGTACGTCCTTTTGGACGGATTAGGCTGATAAGTCTCATTTTTGAGACTATCAATCAATTGTTCAACTCGGTCAATGCTCATTCCGTCAATGGTTTCACCATCGGCTCCTGCCGTCATGTTGCCTGTCTTACTATAAATATTCTGATAGGCTACATAAAACATTTCCTCGTTAAACAGCACTCTATACAGCCGCTCAAACTTATAGTTCAAGTTACCGCTGTGTTTACTCAGACTGTTCAACACATTTTTTGGATTTCTCATGTCTCTCACATCTTCCTTTAAATTGTTAAACTTAATTAGCTGCTTCCCTTCGCCATGTACAGGGCGTTACCCTGCTCAGACTACTATGGAAGCTCCGTTGCCATGCCGGATATTCAGGAGCAGACCCCATAGCCGTACAACTGGCTTTCCGGTTTAGGCAATCCCCGTTTAGAAATTTGACGACTATTTGGCTTGACAGATTGTCGGATACGACTTTCGTCCTTTACTACTTATGGTAGTTGCCTTGCGGTAAGTTTATGCTACTCCTGCTACAAATCATCAGTGTAGTACCGCAACATGACGGTATAATTCCGAAGAATTATTCAACTGTCTTCCGTCATTGCCCAAGGATACGACTGCTCGGACTATCGTTCAACCAATACAGGCTTTATCCTCATATCTGTCATTTTAACTTGCCATTCGGTCGCAGCCTGACAGTTGGCTGACTTATGGCTTTACCAACGTGCTGTGTTCCCTTATGGGGTTTCCCCCTCCGGTAAGCGGTTGTTAATGGGCATTTTAAACACTTGCCCAGTCGCTTGCCAAAGCGACATTCGTCAAATTCCCTTTACGGGCGCACGTAGTATTCTTCGGGCGAGACTTCGGTGGCATAGACCGCCGACTGCGTTCCGCCGAGACCTATCCACACTTCCTTGTACTTGCGGGACGGGCTGTTGGCCATGTTGATGGAGAGAATCTGGGCACGTTCCTTGTCGGTCAGGCCCAGCAGGGACTGGATTTCATCGAACTTGTTGACATACTTCCGCTGGTCCAACAAGATCTTGCAGTCACTGTTGTTGATGATGGTTCCCTTGACAATGGGTGACGATATGATGTCTTCCACTTCTTGGGTAACGACAACAGCCTCTCCGAAAAACTTTCGGACGGTCTTGAAAAGGTAGCGGATATAGTTGCTCATATTGGCGGATGCCAATGCCTTCCAACATTCCTCAATGAGTATCATCTTTCGGATACCTTTCAGCTTTCGCATCTTGCTGATGAAAGTTTCCATGATGATGATGGTGACAATCGGAAGCAGCACCTTGTTGTCACGGATATTGTCCAGCTCGAAAACAATAAACCGTTTGCCAAGCAAATCAAGCTGTCTGTCGGAATTCAACAGGAAGTCATATTCGCCACCCTTGTAATAAGGTTCCAGCACATTCAGGAATCCCCACACGTCAAAATCCTTCTCCCGTGTACGCTTGGTCCTCAGGATTTCCTGATACTCGTCGCGGATGAACTCATAGAAGGTGTTGAAGGACGGAACCACGGTACTGTCCGTGCGTATCTTCTCCAGAAAGAGATTGACCGCGTTGGAGAGCGCCACCTCCTCGGCACGTGTCGGCGGCTCGTCATCACGTTTCCACAGAGTAAGGATAAGCGTCTTGATGGACTCCTTCTTTTCGATATCAAAAGTACCGTCCTCCACGTAGAAAGGATTGAAGGCTATCGGATCGCTCTCCTCATAGGTGAAATAGATGCCGTCCTCGCCATGCGTTCGGGCATGGATAAGGCTGCACAGTCCCTGATAGGAATTTCCCGTGTCCACCAGCAGCACATGCGCTCCCTGTTCGTAATACTGGCGCACCATGTGGTTGGTGAAAAATGACTTTCCGCTGCCCGAAGGTCCGAGGATGAACTTGTTGCGGTTGGTAATCGTACCGTTCTTCATCGGCAGGTCGGAAATGTCCAGATGGACAGGCTTTCCGGTCAGACGGTCCACCATGCGGATGCCGAACGGCGAGAGCGAATCCTTGTAGGACGTTTCCCCGATGAACAGGCACAGGGCCTGCTCGATGAAGGTGTAGAAGCTTTCCTCTGACGGGAAATCGCCGGCATTGCCGGGGATGGCCGCCCAGAAGAGTGTCGGCACATCAACCGTGTTATGGCGGGGCTTGGCCTCCATCAGGGCAATCTGGCTACCCACATCATTCTTGATACGCTTCAGCTTCTCGCGGTCATCGCTCCATGCAAAGACATTGCAGTGCGCACGGATGGAAGTGAGTCCCTTGCTGTGCGCCTCGTTCAGGTACTCCTCAATCCATTCACGGTTGATCTGGTTGGAACGGCTGTAACGGGACAGCGAGTGCATGTTGCGGGCGGTCTGCTCGAACTTCCTCAGATTCTCCGCCGAATCGTCTATGAAGAGATACTGGTTCACGATATGGTTGCACGTGAGCAGTATCCCTATCGGTGCGGCAAAGGACAGGCGGCAGTCACTGCGGTCCGTGGACAGCCGTTCATAACGGCTGTCCGTACCCACGGATGACGGCAAATCCTCTGTTTCAGAAAGAGTATGCAGGCAGAGCACATTGTCGCCGACCTTCATTTCCCCTGCTCCGAGAGTGATGTCCTGCAGGCTGGTCGTATTTTCCTGCGAAAGCGAAAAATACTTTTCAATAATGCCCGCGGAGGTTTCCGTACCGGTAATCTCTTCGTCCGTCAGCCTGACCATGCGGAGCAGACCGCTGTCGTTCACGATACGCTCGAACTGCCCACAGCATTCCAGGAAGCGTGCAACGGTATCCTTGTCCTGCATCTCCTTGGGGATGATAAACCCGCGCGTGAGGGCATTGAAACTGCTTGTCGTGCGGCTGTGTTCCTTCGTGGTCTTGGTCAGGAACAGATAGCAGATATGGTTCAGGTACGGCCGTTCGTTGAAATGCCTTTCAAAACTTCGGCTGAGGAAACTCAGGTCATCCCGGCAGATGTCAGGTCTGTAACTCTCCTCGATGAAGATATCCTGCTTGTGGACAATGCTGTAGTTCGGCAGAACCCGGACAGCCTTCGCCCATGTGGAATGGAGGGCCTCGTACTCGGCGCGTGTCAACGTGAACACTTCCGGCAGCTCCAACCTGTAGGCCACGGTAATGTCGGCATCCTTGCTGATGATGCACCCGTGCTCGACGGCCATCAGCGGAAACCGGCTTTCCAGTGTGGCGGCTTTCATTACATTTCTCATACATTTCGTTTTTTCGGGGTTGGACAAATCAACCGGAGGAAACCCTTCCGGCTGATGATGTAGCGGGGATGGCGGCGCAGCGCCTGCAATTTCATCAGTCCCCATTCACCGTATTTCGCGTTCAGACGGAAAGTCACCCAGACAAGCACCGAAGCGCAGATGACACCGAAGCCGATACATACCCACTGGTCGATGCCTGCCATGTACATGATGACAAACAGGACGAACAGGGTGAGCAGTCCGCCGGCGAAGATGAACAGGTACTGGCTTTTCAGCCCCTTGAACTCAGGGCTGCGGCCGATTCCCTTGTTGATAGGATACTCCGCCATAATCAGAGGAAAAATGAACGTAAGATTGTGGCGGCTACGATTAAAAAGATGCAGGCGCCGAACCAGCTGGCTGCCGTCTTGGAGGTGTCGGGATCTCCCGAGGAAAACTTGGAATAGACCTTCACGCCTCCGATAAGGCCGACCACGGCTCCGATGGCATAAATCAGTTTGGTTCCCGGATCGAAATAGGAAGTGACCATGTTGGTGGCTTCAGTGATACCGCCGATACCATTACCCTGGGCGAAAGCCCCTGTCGTTGCAAGCAGCATCATGGCTGCAAAAAAGAATCTTTTTTTCATGTGTCGAAACTTTTAATTGGTGAGACAAAAAATGATTTCGACCACGAATATATAACGCTTAATTCATTGATTTACAACGCTGACGATGCGTGACATCGGGTGTCATTACGTTACATCGTAAAGGGATTGCGACAAAGAAAAAACAGCGGAAAAACGGCATTTGATTCTTCCGGCAAAGGTAGCCCGTGCCTTCACTGCTTCTCTACCAGTGACAGCATGAATGACAGAGAATCATAGTCCACATATACGACGGATTTCATAAAAGACAAACGGTTTGTAAGAGGAAATAAAAGGGGACGTATTTCCCGATAACGCAACAAATGCTGATACAAGAAAAGTGGGCTAATGAAAATTCTGTGAACCAAACAGGAATAAATCATAAAACACTTGGTCATTAAAAAGAAATTCGATAATTTAGGGACGTATTTTGATTTCTTGAAGTACTAATATGAACTTTTGTTGGATATTTTCTATAGAAAATTATGTATCTATAAACCAAAGTGATATGAAGACAAAGAATTTATTTGGAATACTTATGCTGTTCCTTTTGACATTCAACTTTATCAGTTGTGATAAAGAAGACGAAGATGGCAGAAAAATAACGGACTACAAAGAGTATGTTTTAACTGTCGCATCGGAAATGAAGCCTGGTGTAATATGGTCAGAAGGAAATAATTTTCTTAAAGAAGTTTATGTAGTAAAAAAAGAAAATGCCGAAGACTGGGAAGCCATGGGGTATATTGACGGATTTGAATTTGAAAAGGGATATGAATATAAAATAAAAGTAAGCGAAACAAGTTATTTGGATCACAGCATGGGGCAACCTGCATGGACAGAATATGATTTGCTTGACGTTCTGTCAAAAGAAGAAAAAAATTCGGAAAATCTGCCGTTACATTTTATACCAGAATGGTTTTATGAAGAGCATGTTTTACCTAAATATAAATATGCTGTTGAAGCTGATAAGAAAGAAGTAATAGAAACAGATTTGAAAGAGAGCTCCATCATTCCATTGGATTATCATTATTTGCTGTACAGAGGTGGGGATGCATTACTCAGATGGTTTGCAATAAAAGATGATAAAAATACACTGGGGCCGTGTATTATAAAAAGCGAAAACAAAGATCCGGAAAAAATGCCGGAATCCTATAAATTACTACCTCCAGAAGGGAATGTTGAAGGATTTATAGGATGGTCATTCTTAGACGAAGAAGGTAACGAAACAAACTATCCTTCATTTGACGTATTTGTGGGTCGTTCAGCCAAATCAAAATCTTTCAATCCAGCCCCCAATATAGTGTATCTATATAAAGACCTTACTGAATACTATAAGAATAAATATCCCGAAATTGGTGTAAAAACGGTTGTGGCTTCTTATACTGTTGGTATTAACTAAAATATAACCACCGGCTATAATCCTTGTCTGTGGTATTATTGTACTATAAAGAAGAAAATTTGTAACGAGTAATCATACCTAAAATTATAACTGGTATGTAATATAAATAGAAAACAATAGGAAAAATAAAAGTAAATAAGAACTATAATCTATTGAATCAAAGCAATATGAAAACAAAGAACTTATTCGGAATATTAGTATTATTCCTTAGTGTGCTTAGCTTTACAAGTTGCAACAAAGACGAAAAGGGATTTTCTAAAGAAGAAGTACAGCAAGCTCTATTTGACATGAAAGGAACTTATCACGGATCTGTACAAGTAGCCTATTATCAAGGTTCAAATATAACAGAACTGCAAAATGCAGTAGCTGTTTCGCGAGATTCACTCAAATTCAATATGTCATTACAGCCCCTATCGGATCTGATTTCAGACGAAACAATTGCAGAACGTTTGCGGGAGATAGGTGAAGTGCCTATTATGGCCGGATATGAATTTTTACAATGGGATTCTGGTTGCATTCACTTCGTATTGTATCCAAAAGATGTCACTATATTAGGTGGATATGGAGCGCCTCCTTCCATTCGTCTTGTATTTTCCATGAACTATGGTGGTGATGCAGTGACTTATATGAACTCCATGAATTTCAATATGTCACCTTTGGAGTTATGGGTGGACGGAAAGAAATATGATGACTTCCCTCGCCTTGTTTATCATTTCGAAGGAGAATATGAATAATAATTAATAGAAAAACATGTAAATACAGAATTATAAATTTCAAATACAATTAATCCAATATTATACATAAATTGGGATATAAATCCTGTTATATTTAGCCTTGGTCCAGTTAAGATTCAATATTATGGTTTGATTTTTGTTACTGGTCTTGTCATTTGCTATTACATTATTGGGCATATATACAAGAAGGAGAAGATTTATACTCCTGAAGCAATGGAGAACCTTTTTATATATGCGGTTATTGGCATTTTTGGAGGTGCAAGACTTGGGCATTGTCTATTTTATGATTTTGAATATTTTTCTTCTCATATAATTGAAATATTCATTCCTTTTAGAGAAAATGCTAATGGTGTTTACGAGTTTATAGGATACAAAGGATTGGCAAGCCATGGTGGGGCGATTGGTTTGTTTATTGCCATGTTGTTATACTCACGGAAAGTTCACATTCTATTCCCGAAGATAATAGACATCATAGCTATTTTGGCTCCATTAGGGGGAGCTTTTATAAGAATCTAAAATTTAATGAACTCTGAAATTATTGGACGTCCGACAGATTTGCCTTGGGCTTTTATATTCAGATACTTTGATGATTTACCAAGACATTCTTCACAGCTTTATGAGTCAATAAGCTATTTTATTATTTTCCTGATTGCTTATTCTTTATACAAATATAAAAGGCAGTTATTCAAAGTTGGAAGTTATTTCTATTTTGGCTTTAGTATTTTTGCCATTTTTATAATGCGATTCCTTTTAGAATACACAAAGGAAAATCAAAAAGGTTTCGAAGATTCGATGTTTTTCAATATGGGACAAGTTTTGAATATCCCTTTTATCGTATTAGGTCTATACCTGATTTTGCATAGTTATATACAGTCATCAAAAGAGACAACTATAACAAATAAGACAACCGATAAACAGTGCAGATAATCTGAGCTAATACAGAACTATACTCAAATAAGCCTTTAATAGTGTAACTAATGAATGATAACCCAGAAAGTTTTATCTAACTTTCTGGGTTATCATCGTTTAATGCCACACCTTTTTTACTAAACGGCTAAGTATATTTCCTTATATCAAAAGAAATATCGGCTTTTTCCCCGGCATCCTGCTTCGTAAAACCTTCGACCTTATCCATATATTCGTCAATAAGATTGTCTATTTTCTGTTGGAAACCGGATTCATTTTCAAGGAAAGCCAACAATTGGGTGCCGGACAGCTTATGCCGTATAGTGTGGACAGCACGGATAATCTTGGTCTCATCAGTAGAGTTATCCACCAGCACATCAGCCATATTGTTCATGTCTTCATATGTCAATGCAGTATTGAAATCCGGGTCCGGTTCAGAATCCGCAGAAACCATCAATTCACGTTTTTCTTCATCGGACAGACCGTTTTTCCCGCCAGAAAGAGTGTCATCCACATCATCGGCATTGATTTCCATGTCTTCCTCTACAGGTATCTTCTCCAAAGGTTCAGAACGAACCGGTACTTTCTTCCGAATATCAGGATCTTCAAGATATACAATCTTTGTCTTGCCGATTACATCATCATCTGAAACCGGTGATGCGGTTTCACTTACGGCAGAATTCTCATGAATGTGCTTTCCTACCGGCACCATATCTTCAGACGTGGTCTGTGTTTCCGGTTTTCGCCGCGCGTCCTTTTTCTTCTTCAGATATTTCCTGTGAAGTTTCCATGACCTGACACGGACGATACGTAGCCAACGGACAACCCCGTCCCATAAACCGTACATTCTGCTTCCGAAAACAAATACCCATAAATGATTAAGTATGATGGTCACACATATCGTCTTGACCATAAAATATAAAATCGTTACCATAGTGCTTACAATTATTTGGTGTTATTCCCATTATACAATTTCTGTTACGGACACTTTCAATGTCATTTTCATGAATATGTTCCCTAACTATTCTTTGTATAAAGGTTGATTATTGATCTGATTGTTATAAAGACTGTTTATTTCCTCCCGGTACTGCTCCAAATGAGCGGTCAGAATATCATCGATATATTTTGACATACTGACTCCCGGGGCCACAACGGACAGGAATCTCCGTATGAACTGGTAATTTTCCAGACTGATATAGGCCTGCTGTCTCAACTGGATATTACCACCCTTAAGGAACTGCCTGCGGTACGAACCGGATTCATCCTTGCGTTTTTTTTGTCTTACGGCACTTTTCATATCATGACCGCCGGTATCATCCCCCTTTTCCTGTATATCTTCTTCTACAGATTCCTCGTCAATGATTACGTCTTTCGGAGCATTCTTGCCATAGACCGGAACATCCCCTGCCATAATTCCCCGGAGAAGTTCCTCATTTACCGTTACCTGTTTCTTCGCCATGACATTCCAGTTTTAATTTAACAAAAAGTTCCTCTGCAAGTTCTGCGAGTCCGCTGCCTTTCATCAGTTTGGTTGGAGGCGGGAAAAGGGTACAGCGGAAAAAGGATTTGTTGAGAAGTGACAATTCCTTTTCATAACGGTTGGTTTCCGGAACAATGGTATCCAGAACATTCAATTCCAACTTGTGCATAATGGCACAATAGGCGTCGAATACTTCCGTTGAAGCACGGGCATCCTTTTTGGTCCAGAAAAAGAAGAACTCTTTCAACGGAATATCCTTCATTTCCCTGATATAATCCAGGACGGTTGTGGAAAATGACAGACTGCTCTGCATCACTATCCGGTCCGGAACAATCGGAGTCAGCACGTAATCCATATTGACAATGGTATTGAGAACCCCTCTGGAATTTACCGTTCCGGGCAGATCCACGATAATCAGGTCATAATCACCGCCCGCCGCCAGTTCGTCTGCCGTCTGACGGGCATTCTCCGCCTTCGATCCTACAATCGTGTAGGCTTTCTTCTTGATACGCTCGAACTGGGATACCATCAGCTGCTTGAAATATTCGCTGTGCTCGACAGTACGCATATCCCTCTCTTTCATACGGACCAGACTGAACTGTGGGTAATCACAGTCAACAACCGCAACATTCAGTCCTTTCAGGTAATGGTAATACCCGGCAAGCAAAATCGTCATGGCCGATTTGCCGACTCCGCCCTTCTGGTTGCAAAGGGCAACATAAACTGTTTCTTTTTTCATACGCTTTTTGCTTTTATATTAAACATAACAGATTCCATACTTACTGGCTGACTGGATATATGCAATCTGTCATTACAGCATCACGCCAGTACATCATCACTGCTTTACATCACTACTGCATAACATCAGTACGCCAGTCATTATCTACTTCCGATGTGCAGTACTCCAGCCAATCAGTCGTTCTGTCAGTCAATACTGCATTCACACAGTCAGTACTGCAGTAATTCAGTTGTTAAGTATTGCACAAATTCCATCATTCACACTGCAAATAAAAAAGGATTTTCCCGAATAATCGCCATCATCCGGAGACGGTGACGACCCTTGTCATCGTATGACGTCCTATTACATATAACATACTGTTTTATAGGTAGATATACCGCTGTAACTTTGCCACCGACAACGGAATGGATGCCGGATGGAGTTATCCCGAAGCCGAAGAATGAGGCTGAAGATCAAAACTCAATTTGACTTCAGGCAAATTCATGTTCAAGCGAACATAGCAAGTTGTGTTTTGAGGCACCCGAAATAAATTCGGGCACTCAAAACAAACTTGCCGCTCGCCTGAAGGCTCGGGAGGGATTTCCTCCAAAGTCGGAAATCCATGACGGAAGAAACAGAACAGAAAATCTCAATGCGTATGGAAGAAAACAGTAAAAGAAAGACAAGAAAAGGTGCGGGACGGAAGCCGAAAGCAGACCCGGCGGTACACCGCTATGTAGTACGGCTGAACTCGGAAGAGAACGGGCACTTTGAAATCCGGTTCCAGAAATCGGGATTGAAACAGCATTCCAAGTTCATCAAGGCAATGATTTTCGGACACGAAATGAAGGTCGTCAGAATCGACAAGGCTGCGATGGACTACTACATCAGACTTACAAATTTCTATCACCAGTTCCAGGCCATCGGCAACAACTACAACCAGACTGTGAAAGCCGTCAAGTCCAATTTCGGCGAGAAACGGGCGTTCGCCCTGCTCCGCAATCTGGAGAAGGCCACCATCGACCTGGTGGTGCTGAGCAAGCGGGTTATCATGCTTACCCGGGAGTTCGAGGAGGAATACCTTATAAAAAGAAAGAAGGAGGAACAGCAGAATGGTAGCTAAGATCAACAGGGGGGTATCGCTCTACGGGGCGGTCATCTACAACCAGCGTAAAGTGGACGAGGCAACCGCACGTATCATCGCGGGCAACCGCATGATTACCGACCTCACCGGAAATCCCCACAATATCATGCAGCAGACACTGTGGGCTTTCGAGAGCTACCTCGCCGCCAACAGGAACACGGAGAAGCCGGTACTGCATATCTCCCTGAACCCATCGGTGGACGACCGCCTCACGGACGGGCAGTTCGCGGAACTGGCACGCGAGTACATGCAGAAGATGGGCTACGGCGACCAGCCCTACATCGTCTATCTGCATGAGGACATCGACCGCAGGCATGTCCATATTGTCTCCACCTGCGTGAAGGAGAACGGCGAAAAAATCAGTGACGCATATGAATGGAACCGTTCGATGAAAGCCTGCCGGGAACTGGAAAACAGATTCGGGCTCAAGCCTGTGGCTGACAAGCGGAACGAACTGCTGGAACCGTATCTCAAGAAGGCGGACTACCGGGACGGGGACGTGAAACGTCAGGTCGGCAATATCCTCAAAAGCGTGTTCACCGCCTACCGCTTCCAGACATTCGGGGAGTTCAGTGCCATGCTCTCATGCTTCAACATCGAGGCCAGACAGGTTCGGGGAGAATTTGAAGGCTCACCTTACAACGGCATCGTATATACCCTGACGGACGATGCGGGCAGGCCGGTATGTACGCCCATCAAGTCTTCGCTCATCGGCAAGCGCTTCGGCTACGAAGGGATAGAAAAAAGGATTGCCGTCAATGTCCGAGATTTCAGAAGCCGGAAGTGGCAGCCGAAAATCCATGATGCCGTCACGCTGGCCATGCACGGCTGCCGTGGAAACCGGGAAGATTTCATCCGGCTGCTCGGGGAAAAGGGCATTGATGTGGTGTTCAGGGAAAACGAGGAAGGCCGCATCTACGGCGTGACCTTCATAGACCACAGGAATCGTGAGGTATATAACGGTTCCCGTCTGGGCAGGGAGTTTTCCGCCAACGCCTTCGAACAGCTTTTTAACAGGCCGCAGGAATTTCCGGAGCCGGAATTCCCCGGACAATATACCTCCACACGGGAGAGCCTTTCCGACAACATGGAAAGCGCCATCGAGCAGGCTTTCGGAATATTCAGTCCCGACATCAACGGACCGGACCCGCAGGAGGAGGCACTCGCCCGCAGACTGCAACGTAAGAAAAAGAAGAAACGCCGTTCACGCGGCATATCCTGATTGTCAATTACCAACCATCAAAATTTTTACAGTTATGCAACAAGAAGATGATTTGAGAGGACTGGCCAAGGTCATGGAGTTCATGCGTGCCATTTCCATCGTGTTTATTGTGATCCATGTCTACTGGTTCTGCTACAGCGCATTCGTGGATATGGGCATCAACATCGGAGTCGTGGACAGGATTCTGCTGAACTTCCAGAGGACGGCAGGACTGTTCAGCAACCTGCTTGTGACGAAAGTGTTCGCCTTCATATTCCTGGGACTTTCGTGTCTGGGTACGAAAGGTGTCAAGAACCAGAAGATGACGTGGCGGAAAATATACGCCGCCTTCCTCGGCGGCATCGTCCTGTTCTTCATGAACTGGTGGATGCTTGACCTGCCGTTCAGTACGACAGTGAACGCTACCGTATATACGCTGACGCTCACCGCAGGCTACATTCTCCTGCTCATGTCGGGAGTATGGATCAGCCGTATGCTGAAGCATAACCTCATGGAAGACGTATTCAACACCGCCAACGAAAGTTTCATGCAGGAAACAAGGCTTATGGAAAACGAGTATTCCGTCAACCTGCCCACGAAATTTGTCTATCAGGGCAAGGAATGGGACGGCTGGATCAACATCGTGAACCCGTTCAGAGCCTCTATCGTACTGGGAACACCCGGCTCGGGAAAGAGCTATGCCGTGGTAAACAACTACATCAAACAGCAGATCGAGAAATCATTTGCCATGTATATCTATGACTACAAGTTTCCGGACCTCTCGGAGATAGCCTACAACCATCTGCTCAAGCACAGACAACATTACAAGGTCAAGCCGGAATTCTACGTCATCAATTTCGACGACCCCAGACGCAGCCACCGCTGCAATCCCATCAATCCAAGATTCATGGCGGACATATCGGATGCCTATGAGTCAGCTTACACGATAATGCTCAACCTGAACAAGACCTGGATACAGAAACAGGGTGATTTTTTCGTGGAGTCACCGATTATCCTGCTCGCCGCAATCATCTGGTATTTGCGGATTTACAAGGACGGAAAGTATTGCACGTTCCCTCATGCAATCGAATTTCTTAACAAGCCGTATGCCGATATCTTCACGATTCTTACCTCTTATCCGTCCCTCGAAAACTATCTTTCCCCCTTTATGGACGCATGGCAAGGTGGAGCTCAAGACCAGCTCCAGGGCCAGATAGCAAGTGCGAAAATCCCTCTTTCGCGAATGATCTCGCCACAGCTTTACTGGGTGATGACGGGAGACGATTTCACCCTTGACCTGAACAATCCCGAACACCCCAAAATCCTCTGCGTGGGCAATAATCCGGACAGGCAGAATATCTATTCGGCGGCTCTCGGCCTGTACAATTCGCGCATCGTCAAATTGGTGAACAAGAAAGGACAACTGAAAAGTTCCATCATCATTGACGAGCTTCCGACCATCTATTTCCGTGGTATCGACAACCTGATTGCGACCGCCCGAAGCAACAAGGTGGCCGTCTGTCTCGGCTTCCAGGACTTCTCGCAGCTTGCACGTGACTACGGCGACAAGGAGGCGAAGGTTATCCAGAACACGGTGGGCAATATCTTCAGCGGACAGGTGGTCGGAGAAACGGCAAAATCACTGTCGGAACGGTTCGGCAAGATTCTCCAGCAGCGGCAGTCCATATCCATCAACCGTCAGGACACTTCGACTTCCATCAATACGCAGCTTGATTCCCTGATACCGGCCTCCAAGATAGCCAACCTTTCGCAGGGTACGTTCGTGGGCAGCGTGGCAGACAATTTCGGGGAAGAGATAGACCAGAAGATTTTCCATGCCCGCATCATCGTGGACAGCGCAAAGGTATCGGAAGAGATGAAAGCCTACAAGAAAATTCCTGTCATCAACGAGTTCAGGGACGCAGACGGAAACGATATCATGCAGCAGCAGATTGACCGAAACTACTCGCAGATAAAGGCGGACGTGTTGCAGATAATAGAAGAAGAGATGGAAAGAATAAAAAATGATCCGGAGCTGAAACACCTTATTCCACAGCAGGACGGAGAAGAAAACAATGACGGGGAATAGAGGAACAACAGAGACCGCTGTTTTATTTCCGCCTGCAAAGGTCGTCCCGTGCCCGCTGGATTGTGCAAGGCCGGGGCCCTCCGTGGTTTGCTGAAAAAATCATCCTCGCACGAGTGCTCCGGTATTTTTTCGCAAAGCCTTGCACTATCCGGCACGGGACAGAAAGGCAGGCAAGAAATAAAATACCGGCTTGACAAGCCGCAGATGTCTAACTCAAAAAAATGAAAGATATGAGCAGAAGCAACTTCACCCCGATGGAAAGATTCCATGAGATTCTAAACGGACACGGACTACAGGCCATGAACGTAGGTATAAATCATATCCGCATCTTTAGGGACGGCCGGAAAATATTCGACTACTATCCGCTGAGGATGAAACTCTTCGACTACCACAACTGGTACCAGCTTACCTATCCATCCTTCGGCAATGGCGACGGGAAATGGGAACAGGAACTTCAGGAGATAATCGGCAGACTTTCCGCCGCATAAACGGTATGCTATGGCAGCGCACATGAAAAAGACGGAATGGGACAATATTCCCGAATGGGCCATATATGCCCTGGAATACGGAACGGAAGAGGACGACAGCCTGAACGAAGAGGAACGGGCCATGATTGAAAAATTTATCGGCACACATTTCCCGAAAGGATACACGATGAGCGTGGATTGGGACGCCTGCAACGAGTTTGACCGCTATCCCGCATTTGGAGAGCCTTGCAAGACCTGCAAGGTTCTTTTTGTTTCACCATAAATACACAGAAAGATGAAAAGAATGACACTGAGCGAATACCTCGC
Organism: Bacteroides sp. An269; assembly: GCF_002159755.1. Classification (NCBI taxonomy): domain Bacteria; kingdom Pseudomonadati; phylum Bacteroidota; class Bacteroidia; order Bacteroidales; family Bacteroidaceae; genus Bacteroides; species Bacteroides sp. An269. Next base: position 18,144 of record NZ_NFJG01000019.1, on the reverse strand, counting down.
TGTCCCCGAAAATTACCGGGGAGTATGGACTACCGAACGGTGGGACATTCCCGATTGGGAAAACTTGAGAAAAAGCCACATGGGAAAACGTACCCTGATGGTATATGACAGAGGCACGTGCCTGCTTATCGAGGGTCTGAGTCTTGAAATCGTGGACGACAGTTCCTGGAAGAAGCCGGAGGAAATCAAGAAGGAAATCCGTGAAAAATATCAGGAGTACCGTACTGAAAAGGGACGTGAACCGCATTTCCTCGAATGCGTCATACGCTGGAACGACACCTTGGAGGCACTGGAGACAAGAATAGCCCTGGACATGGATTCCGATACGGAAATGGACGATGAAATCTTCTTCTACTGCGATACTCTGGACAGCCTGCTGTCACTGGCTGACAAAAGCGGGGAAGATTTTGTCATAGCCGGATGTTTCGGATTCGGTGAATATAAAAAACTATTTACTATCATATAAATAAAACAATCATCACAAGATATAAATAGCTGCGCAACAAGATGATTGTCGGTGAAAAACATTATATTTGCATAGTAATGAACATAAACAGACTTTCTAAATCCGTAATTATAAAGACTTATTATGACATGAAATTCAAAATATGCTTGTTCCTTTTATCTATAAGTTTTCTATTTTCCTGCAACCAAGAACATTTATCAACATATAATTTCGACGAAAAAATACTTTTCATCGAAAATGATCCACACTTATATTTATCAAAAATCGATACAACAGGATTTCCTCAAATCAGGAACGGAAAAGAGGCGACTGATTTTATATTGTCGGCACTGACACTCAATTACGTGAATAACGACTGTTACCCGTCAAAAGAACAATTACAAAAAAGTATTCGCATCTTTAAGACAGAAAAGCTGGTACAACAACAATTAGAAGCCCAATATCTCCTGGCCGGAGTGTACAGAAAGGAAAAGGATCTAACGAATGAAGTACATGTTATAGAAGAAGCCATCTATCTTGCCAATCAAGAAGACGATAAAGAATGGCTGTTTTATCTCTACAGCTATTTAGGAGACATGTACATCAATCAATTCAATATGTTCCAATTTGTCAAATATCTCACATTGGCAAACCAATGTATAAAGGATGTGCCACTTGCGGATATGAGTATTTCTACCAAAATCCAACTCGCCAAAAATCTGTTATATACGGGAAACTACAACGAATCATATGAAATTTTGGAGGAATTAGAATATAACGTCGGCAAGAATAATACCTATTACAACGACATAAAGCGCTTACTGGGAGTTGTATTGTATAAAATGAATCAGTTGGATTCCAGTATAGAAAAACTGAATGACGCTTTAGCCACAGAGAAATCTATGAGCCACTTGTTTACCTGTCATTCTATTCTGACCTATTGCTATTATACAAAAAATGATCTGGTAAAAGCAGAGCAGCACAAAATACTGGCAAAGGAATGTGATACAGATGATGAGATAAGATTGTCAGAAATTGAATTTTATACATTATGTGCCGAATTTGCCAAAACAAATCATAACCTGGAAGAACAAATCCACTATTTGGATAAAGTAAAGGAGGGCTATACTTCTGTTCTTAATTACAATAGCGGACAGTCGTTGGATGAAGCGATACAGAGTTATACTCGTATCCATGAAAAAAGAATGTTCAACAAGCAGATTGCTACATACCGATATATTCTAACAGGCTTCCTTCTAATCGTATGTATATGGCTAATAGTGTATATAAGAATACGAAAGAAACAAGTCTATAAGATTCTTGCCCTGCAACGACAAATTGACTCATTGGAAAATTTGCGGAACATAAAAGACGAAGTGAAAGGTTTTATAATGCGAGACTTTGAAATAGCCAAAAAGATAGCCGTATTAAGAAATACCCAACAAGTGCAGAGCGCAAAATTTCTAAAGGATTTGGAGAAGCATAATATCATCGAAGGCAATGATCTACTGACGATGAATTGGGAACAGTTTTATAAAGATATAGACCTTTCTTTTGACGGGTTCTATTCCAAACTGGCAAAGGCATATCCCACACTCAATGAAAAAGAACTTCAACTCTGCTGTATGCTTATGTCCGGTTTTAAGACAGATGAAATTGCCGCCATCTGGATGAATAGCGTGTTCTCCGTACACAAGTATAAAACCAATGTCAGAAAGAAGATAAATGCTCAGGAAGGAGCTAATATCATAGCTTTTCTTTCAGAGAAATTGCCATTACAATAGTTTTACTTTGAATTACAAATTATTTTTCTCAAATACCACTGATTATCAATATTTTAATTTTCAATATTACAAGAATATAATCGTGTATTACCAATGGTTTCTGAGAGGGAATTCACTATCTTTGCATCATATAATTCAGTCGCAAAGCAACTGCTCTTTCTTATGATTATATATGGATTGTAAAATAACTCTATTATTGAGGTTGTAGCATATCATCTTATATTAGAGAATTAAATTATTAATAATACTTAAAATAATGTTCAATGAAAACAAATCGAATTGTATGTAGAAACTTATCTGCATTGATAATCGTTTTTTTGAGTCTTTTTATATGCCAGGCATGTTCCAAGGACACTCCTGATTTAAGCACTATCCGTGTACAAGTAGAAACTAATTCTGATGAACCTGTTAGAATTTATGGAACAAAGGATGGTGGAGAGACGGGCATAGTTATAAAAAACAATTATGATAAGACATTTGAGTTAGAAGGTGATGGATTCTCTATAGAAGCCAGATGTCAAGATCAGAACACCCTAATTAAAATTAATATATGGGTGAATGGTAAACTTAAAAAGAATATATCAGGTAATAAATATGTTACAAGTGGATATATATCATTGTTATAATGATTAAATAGAAGAAATTAAACAATATATTGACTCCTTCGGGGCTGTTTTGGAATATCTTAAATTCCAGAACAGCCCCGAATAGTTTTATCAAAAATAACTCATAAAAATCTATACCCCAATTTTATAACGAACACAAAATCAAATTCTGCAATCATTATTCAGAAACATACGGTCATAAGCCACGCTTCACTTGACAAGTCCCTTCCGAGAAGTTAACTCGGAGGGCGAATACCTCCACGTTCAAGCCTCCGGTTTTCGGGACACAAAATTCCCTGCGGTAATTTTCCGCCCGAAAAAACGCTCCGGTATTGCCGTCCGAGTTGAGGAAAGTACCGGGACTTAGCAAGCGAAGCGACCTACGACGCATAGATACAGGTCAAAATAAAAAAGAATCCGACGGGAGAACCATGCTCCCGTATGCCATCCCAATGGATTACGCCATCCGGTTATTCCCGTAAACAGAATTCCGCTTCCTGTCACAAAAGGACACATCAAGGGGGACAAAAGCAGCTCGCTCCCAACTCTGCATAATTACAGTTTTTCCTTTTCTTCTGTGCGGCTGTGCGTACCGCCATGCCCTTGTCTGTCCGGCCTGTTCCAGCCTTTTCCCTTTCCTTTGCCGCCTTTCGTTTTTTCTCCTTTTCCTGCCGTTTTACCCCGTTTTTTCACTCCGTTTTCTCCGGCCTGCGGTGTAATGTGATGACACATGGTGTAATATATATCCTAACATATTGTAAATCAATTATATATCAATTTTTCTCCTATATATTTGCGTTGACAACATGAGTTATCAACACTAAAAATCAAAAATTATGGCAAAGAAAAATGCACGGGAAGAACCCCCGAAACCGCAGGTCACCGAAAACGAGCAGATGAGTGACATCGTGTTCATCCTCGACAAGATGGAACTGATTCTGGAAGCGGTGTCGCAAATCGGACAGGACGGAAAATTCAACACGGTAGCCGCCGACAGGCAGAACCGGAACTCCTTCCTGAAGATTGACCGCTATGCAGATGCCTTCGAGAACTTCATCAAGAACTTCTGGAGCCAGCTGAAAGACCCGACACGCTTCGGAATCCTCTCCGTCAAGGAAGACAGGCTGGACGATCCTGCCGTACAGCAGGCCATCGAGGACATCGCCGCAGGAAAAAAGACAAAAGCCGTAGAGGAATTTCTCAAGCAGTACGAGATTGTTCCGCGCAACAAGGAAAACCAAAGTATCAACCAAAAAAATCAAGAAGAAATGGCAAAGAAAAATGAAACCCAGCAGCAGGCTGCCGCAGCTGACAGCCAGCCGCAGACCCAGTCCCCCCAGTACCGTTACAACGAGTCCATGATCAACTGGGAACAGCTCAAGAATTTCGGAATCTCCCGTGAATACCTCCAGGAACGCGGACTGCTCGAACAGATGCTCCGTGGCTACAAGACCAACCAGGTAGTACCCATCAGCATGAACTTCGGCTCGGCCGTACTGAGGACTGACGCACGTCTGTCATTCCAGCAGTCCATGGCGGGCGAAGTGGTGCTCGGCATCCATGGTATCCGACAGAAACCCGACCTCGACCGACCGTATTTCGGACATATCTTTTCCGACGAGGACAAGAGAAACCTGCTCGAAACGGGCAACATGGGACGTGTCGTGGAACTGAAAGGACGCAACGGGGAATATATCCCTTCCTTCATCAGTATTGACAAGCTGACCAACGAGGTGGTCGCCATGAAAGCGGAGAATGCCTTCATCCCGAGGGAAATCAAGGGCGTGGAACTGACAGAGCAGGAGCAGAATGACCTGCGTGAAGGCAAGAAGGTCTATGTCGAGGGCATGATCGCCAAGTCCGGTAACGAGTTCAACGCCTTCATCCAGGTGAATGCCGAACGCAGGGGTGTCGAGTTCATTTTCGAGAACGACAAGCTCTTCAACCGCCAGACACTCGGGGGCGTGGAACTGACACAGAAACAGATTGAGGACCTGAACGCCGGAAAAGCCATCTTCGTGGAGGGAATGCAGCGCAAGGACGGCGAGGTATTCTCCTCTTACGTGAAGCTGGACGAGGCGACGGGCCGCCCGTCCTACACCCGCTACAACCCGGACTCTCCGGAAGGCGCACGCGAAATCTATATCCCCAACGAAATCAACGGAGTGAAGATTACGGCGGAGGAACAGCAGCAACTCCGTGACGGCAAGGTGATTTTCCTCAATGACATGGTGAACCGCAAGGGAGAGGAATTCTCCTCCTTCATCAAGGCCGATTTGGAAACGGGACGCCTGAGCTACTCCCGTACGCCGGACGGTTTCGAGCAGCGCGAGGATTTCAAGATTCCAACCAAGGTATGGGACGTGGAACTGACCAGACAGCAGCGTGCGGACCTGCAGAGCGGAAAGGCCGTGCTGGTGGAAGGCATAAAGGGATATGACGGGAAGACCATCTCGCAGTACGTCAAGGCGAACTTCAACCAGGGGCGTCTGGACTTCTACAACGAAAATCCCGACCGTAAGCGTGACGCGTCACAGCGAAACGTGGTGGCCAACAGCCAGCGACAGGAACAGGGCAACCGCAAGTCAAAAGGTGCGAGCATTGCCTGATGGCAGGTTACTGAAAAATGAATGTTGAATCAAAAAAAGAAAGAAATATGAAAAAGGAAAACGGAAACGACATGCCTTTCAAGGCTGATGAAGTGAACTGGGACGAACTCTCCGGTATCGGTATCATGAAGGACGAGCTGGAACTCTCCGGCGAGATGGACACCCTCCTCAGGGGAGAGAAAACGAAAGTGATGTCCCTGAGCCTCGTGCTCCTCGGCGTGGACGTGGTGATGGACGCCACACTCCAGCTGGTCCGTAAGGGCGAGGCCCCGCTGCTGGAAATCCAGGGAGTGACACCGCTGGACAAATAATCTGAGAGCAATTATCAAGTAAACCGATGTCTTACCGCCGTTTCCTGTCTTCCGCATGGAAAACGGGAAACGGCTTAATTTTTATCCAATATGATAGCAATCATCGCAGAAAAGCCGAGTGTAGGCATGGACATAGCCCGTGTAGTCGGGGCTGATACAAGAAATGACGGCTACTGTTCCGGTAATGGATATATGGTAACCTGGGCACTGGGACACCTCGTGTCACTGGCCATGCCGGACACTTACGGTTATACGAAAACGGCAGCGGAGGACCTGCCGATGCTGCCGGACCCGTTCCGCCTGGTCTCCCGACAGATGCGCACGGACAGGGGAATGGTTACGGACATCGCCGCCTCGAAACAGCTGAAAGTCATAGAAAGCGTATTCAACCGCTGTGACAGCATCATCGTGGCTACCGATGCCGGTCGTGAAGGGGAACTTATCTTCCGCTGGATATACGACTTTCTGGGCTGCACGAAACCATTCAGACGCCTGTGGATTTCCTCGCTTACTGACGAGGCCATACGGAAAGGGCTGGAGGAACTGAAGGACGGCTCGGAATACGACAGCCTGTATGCCGCCGCCGACAGCCGCGCGAAGGCGGACTGGCTGGTGGGCATGAACGCCAGCCGTGCCCTGGCCATCGTCTCCGGCTCGTCCAACAACTCGATCGGACGGGTGCAGACTCCGACGCTCGCCATGATATGCAGCCGCTACAGGGAGAACCGCAGTTTCGTATCCACACCATACTGGCAACTGCATGTCACCCTCAATGGCGGCACGTCACACCGCCGCTTCTTCCATCCCGCGACCTTTGACGACAGGCAGAAGGCAGAAACCGCCTACCGCAGTCTCTCTCCCGATTCTTCGGCGACGGTCACGAAGGTGGAGCGCAGGAAAACCCTGCAACAGCCGCCGCTGCTCTACGACCTGACGGCACTTCAGAAGGACTGCAACGTGCACCTCGACCTGCCCGCGGCAAAGACGCTGGACATCGCCCAGTCGCTCTACGAGAAGAAGCTCATTTCCTACCCGAGAACGGGAAGCCGGTATATCCCGCACGACGTGATGGCCTGTGTGCCCGGTCTGCTGGAAAGGATAATGGCCATGCCCGCATTCGCCACAAGTGCCGGAATCCTTGACTTTGCGCGTCTCAACACCCGTAGCGTGGACGACAGCAAAGTGACGGACCACCATGCCCTCATCACGACCGGCATCGCACCCGAAGGGCTTTCCGAAGCGGAGGAGGCCGTCTATACGCTGATAGCTGGACGTATGCTGGAGGCGTTCTCGCCCTGCTGCGAGAAGGAACTGATTCTTATGGAGTGCCGTCTGGACAACATGGATTTCCGCTCGAAAAGCTCCCTTGTCGTCAGTCCGGGATGGCGCGGCATCTTCTGCAGGAAAGAGGACAGGCAGGACGACGAGCCGGAAATCGACGAGGGTACGGCCGTATTTGCCGAAGGGGACACGGTCCCTGTTTCAGGATTCGGACTGGCCCAGAAGAAGACCGTGCCCAGACCGCTCTATACCGAAGCCACGCTGCTGGCAGCAATGGAGACCTGCGGCAGGGAGATAGCCGACGAACAGGCACGCGAGGCCGTGAAGGAGCTGGGTATCGGCACGCCCGCCACAAGAGCCGCCATCATCACCACACTGTTCAAACGTGACTATATCGCCCGCTCCGGCAAGAGCATCCTCCCCACAGAGAAGGGACTCCATATCTACGATGCGGTGAAGGACATGCTCGTGGCGGATGTTTCCCTGACAGGAAGCTGGGAGAAGACCCTGCTCCAGATAGAGCGGCACACACTCGGACCGGACACGTTCATGGCATCCATCACGGACTACACCCGCAAGGCTACCCGTGAAATCCTGAACCTCAGCCTTCCGGCGGTAGCCGCCCGCACGTTCACCTGTCCCAAATGCAAGACCGGACACATCATCGTCAGGGAGAAGAGTGCCCGCTGCGACAATAAAGGGTGCGGACTGACCGTGTACCGCAGATTCCTGAACAAGGAACTGACGGACCAGCATCTGGAACAGCTCTTCTCCTCCGGCTCCACACGGCTCATCAAGGGATTCAAGGGAAAGAAGGGCGTGGCTTTCGACGCTTCGGTCACCTTTGACGCCGGATTTACCCTGACACTCTCGTTCCCCAAAAACGGGAACGGCAGGAAAAGGAAATGATGAAGCCATCCCGATTCGCGGGGCAAAGGTCGCAGCCCGCCCGTTTCCACCGGCAAGGTCTGGCCTTACGGTTTCTGGGAAAAATCATCCTCGCCCGAGGCTCCGGTATTTTTCCCGAAAACCTTGCCTGTGGAGGCGGACTGCAAGAAAGCCCCTGAAACCGGGAATGGCATTCCCGCCAAACACATGAAGATTATGAAAACAAAAGAACGTATCAGAAAGATAGCGGACAGCAGATGGGCAAGGACACTCGCGCTGGCCGTAACAGCAGCCATCATATTCAGCTGGCTCTATTCCCACGGTATATCGCCTGTATGGACCGCCGTGGCCATCATCTGTTTCAGGGGACTCTTCAGGTTCCTCTACCGTATAGCCTGTTTTCTCGTGGCACTGGCCATCATTCTGTGCATACTGAGTTTTCTGGTCTTCTGAAATCTGACGATATGGAACATGCACGGAATTTATCATTGCAGCATAAGGGAGCTGTCCGGGAGCGGGCGGCTCTTTTTGTATCCGTCACAACCGGAAATGACACGGGAAGAAAAGGGAAAGGACTAAAAACACAGACATTGGCAAACCGAGAACTACAGGGCAAAGTTGGCAAACGCTTCTTGTCGGACGGCAAGGTCAGGCCGCAAGCGGTTTCGGAAAAAATCATCCTCGCTGCGCTCCGGTATTTTTCCCGAAAACCCTGCCTTTCCGGAAGCATTTGCCGTTGGGCCCTTGTAGTTCAACGGGCTGCCAAAGCCCGGGTATTCACAGTTAAAAATTAAAGAATATGCAACAAGCGATCATCACAAGACAGTCACCAGCTCCGATAGGGATGCCCGTGACAAGAAGACCGAAAGTACACGTCCCGCAACCGGCAATCAAGCTGCCACCAAGGGGAACCACAGGTCCCGTTCACATCTCAAAGCTGCTGAACCCCGTTCTGGAAATTTGCAGACATCCGGACAGGAACAGGCTGCTGGCAGAATTCTTCAGCGAATATTGAAACACATCGTCTAATCATTTAATATCTGAAATTATGTTTTTTACAGCAATCCACCAGATGATGACGGAAAGCGTGGACCTCACGATCGTCATCCGCAAGACAAACGGACAACTGACCGTTTCCACATTGCCCAAATCGAACGGACTCAAGGACGAGGCCCAGAACCACATCGTGCCGCTGACTGTCACGGGCACACCGCAGGAACTTGATACGGGATTCCTGCAGGCAGTCACAAGACCTATACAGAAAACGTGCGGACTGATCTCCAACATGGCACAGTTCGAGGCACAGGCGGACAAGGCCGCCGCCAGCAGCAAGGCTGCCAAGGAAGCGAAATCCAAGGAGACGAAGGAAGAACGCGAGAAACGGGAAAAGTATGAGAAACTGATGAAGAAGGCGGAAGAACTGACAGCGGCCAGAAACCACCGGGAAGCCGTCAGTGTGCTTACACAGGCGAAAGCACACGCGAATGCCGCCCAGTTGAAGGAAATCGAGGAGAAGATAAAGGCGGCCGACACGGAAATGAACCGGGGAAGCCTCTTCGACCTGATGGAACAGGAAGCACAGCCGGAACCTTCGGTACAGCAGCAACAGCCACACTCCCAGCAGCCGGCATACACGCAGGCACCGGAACAGAGAAATCCGCAACCGCAACGTCCGCAACAGCCGGCACCGCAGCAGACATACACGCGGAGACCGTCACAGCCGATGCCGGGACAGGCTCAGCCCGCACCGCAGAGACCACAACAGGCATACACGCAGCATCCGCAACAACCGGGAATATGGCCGTCGCAACAACAGCCGCCACAGCCGCAGGCAAGACCGCAGATACAGCCGCACGCGCAATACGTACAGCGGACAGGAGGACAGCAGCCTTCCCAACCTCAATATCCGCCGCAGCCTGAAATACAGGACTGGCAGGAAGAACGGTTCATGCAGGAGGACGAACAGCAACCGTACCTCTCCGATCAGGAACACCCCGCATACAGTGAGAAGGACTACGAGGAATACATCGATTTCCCGCAGTCCATGCTGGAACCCAAGTATTCACCTTATCAGACAGTTTAAGACATGGCACTCGAAATCAAAGGAATGACACGCTCATTCAAATTCAAGAAAGGAACGGAGTATATAACCCTTCAGGACCCGGATCCGAACATCTCGCCGGACATGGTCATGAGCTACTATTCGAACATGTACCCGGAACTGACGACGGCTACCGTTCACGGACCGGTCATCAGGGAGGACATGACAGAATATGAGTTCAAGACAACTATCGGAACAAAAGGATAAAGAATATGGCAAAGGACAACAGAAAAAAGAAGAAATCATGTGTACCATTGGACGGATATCAGGCGGAACAGCTCGCGAGACTTATCATTGCGGAAACAGAAAGGAAGGTGCATTACGGCACGGAAAGAAAGAAACGGATTGCGGCACCCAGCGGTGCCGTAATTCTTTTCTGAACGCTACGTTCTTGCCGATATCCCCATCGGAACTGTTCACGGACGGTACTGACGGGAAGCCGCACAATCTTATCACGCAGGAAAACTATGAGTACCTGCGTGATTCCTTTTTCAGATATGCACTCCTCATGAAGAAGGAGGCGGTACATACACCGGGACGAACGCCCGGTGGAAGCATTGCCAGACTGCACGAAGATATGTGTAACCTTGTAGGCAATGACATGAATGTCAACATTGAGCAGGACGAAGAAAGACTCCTGTTCCGTCTCTGGAAATGTCATGAATGGGGAGAACTCACGTTGTATTACTTCCCGACGAAGTTCATGGAAAGGCTCGGACCGGAACTGAGACGCATATCCGTCACCTTCATCCACAACCTGATGCAGGCGAACGGAATAAACACCGTACTGGACGAGGATGACATGGACTATGCCCTGACACTGATGTCTGAGGATGACTCAGGTGAAACGGCATCCGACCGGAAAAAGAGGCGGAGGCTCCTGCACTCCTATGAGGAAGGCAGGATACATGCCCTGTTACGCCGGGTGGAACGCAAATCCTATTACAAGAATCTGCCGAAGGCAATCGACCGATATAAGCCGAAGAACGGGTACGAACAGTCACTGCTCTCTGTCATGAAGGAGGGACTGGAGTTCCTTACACCTGAACACGGCATCATGGAATACGGCTACGATCCCTTCTACGAGGAAGAACCGGACTTTTTGCCCATGTACCTCAGCAAGCAGATCCGGGTCATCTATGACTGCACCGACATGATAACGGAATATCTCACCGACTATTACAACTCCTACAGCCAGGAGACATACGACATTATTCCGGTCACCACCTGTGACCTGTCTCCGGAAACGGAGGAACTGTTCCGCATGGACGACTATCCGGAACGTTTCTTCAAATGGGCGGAAAAATTCATCAACATCACAGTATAAACCAATCTGAAAGCATATGATAGACAGCAACGAACTGACCAGAAAGATCAAGACACCGCTCAACCCCAAGGCGGCACTGATTGCCTATGCCTCGGAGAATGACAGGAACTTTTTCCTTGAAATCCGTGAAATTGACGACCGGGGAAACATGACGGAAGGTAGACCGGTAACCCTGGAATTCATGAACACGCTCGTGAAGGGATACTCGGAAAGACACAGCACCACTCCATACGGGAAGATTCCCGACAACCTGTTGTATTGCGACCCGCGCAAGGGAAGCGAGAGATACGTGTGGTACAACCCTCCGCACAAGAGGATGATGTTCTTCAGCCCCGCGCTCAAAATAGAAAACGCGGAATATTACCTGCCGGGAGTGATCTATGAGGCCGGAGAACACGGAATGAGAATCTATGCCTACAAGGAAAATGTTCCCGGACCGGATACCGTGCTGTATGCCGCGCCATTCTTCAACGTGACAGGTTCCAGCGTATGTCTGGGAAACGCCAGGATAGATCTGCCGAAGGACCTGACCTATGAGAAGCTGCTGCAGTACTGGGAAAGGAAATTCTGGCTGACGGAATTCTCCCACCTGGGAGGGAACGGGAACCCGACAAAATCAAACCTCGTGCTGGTGACAAAGGCGGCACGGGACAGGGACTTCAACCTCGACGAACTGAAGCAACTGAACAACATGAAACTTAAAGACATACTGAAATGAAAAGAGTACACTACATCGACAACTATCTCATAAACCCGCAGCATCCGGTAACGGTAAACCTTATCGGAGCGGGAGGAACAGGCTCGCAGGTGCTTACCTGCCTGGCCAGGCTTGACACGGCACTGAGGGGACTGGGACATCCCGGACTGTTCATAACTGTGTATGATTCCGACATCGTGACGGAGGCCAATATCGGGCGGCAGCTCTTCAGCCCCTCGGACATCGGCCTGAACAAGGCACAGTGTCTTGTCACACGCATGAACAACTTCTTCGGCAACGACTGGAAGGCGGTACCGGACATCTATCCGGCAGCTCTGAAGGACGCCAGACGGGACAATCTGGCCAACATAACGATTACCTGCACGGACAACATAAAGTCCCGTCTCGATCTGTGGAACATACTGAAAGCCGTGCCGGTTTCAGAATACAGAAGCCACGAGACCCCCCTGTACTGGATGGACTTCGGCAACACGCAGGATACGGGACAGGTCATCCTCGGAACCGTACCGAAGAAAATCAAACAACCGGCATCCAAGCTGTACGAAACGGTAGAATCGCTGAAGGTGATCACACGATATGTCAAATACGCGAAAGTAAAGGAGAAAGACTCGGGACCGAGCTGCTCACTGGCGGAGGCCCTGGAAAAGCAGGACCTGTTCATCAACTCCACATTGGCACAGCTCGGCTGCAACATCCTGTGGAAAATGTTCCGCAACGGTATGATCGAGTATCACGGACTGTACCTGAACCTCTCCACCATGAAAGTGAATCCTATCGGGGTGTGACAATATCATGCCCCGATTACATCTATTCAATCCTGTTTCCGCTATGGTCAATGTAGTACCAGTCATCACTTTCCCAATACCAGTGCTCGCCGCCGGAGCCTGCCACCTCTTTCCGTTCCCCCGAATCGGTGACTTTCGCCTTGCCACCCTCGAATGGATAGCCGAAGGCAAAACGAGGACGGATGACGGTCTTGCCTGTCTCGTCTGCGTAACCGATACGCCCTTTCCGGTCCACTATGCGGTACAGTCCTTCACTTACATAGTCGTCTCCGTTGTCATATTGAAACGCTGCATAATGTCTTGCACTGCCGCAACTGCACAGCAGCAATACGGCGCTCAGATAAATGATAATCTTGTTCATGATGCGGGTTGTTTTCATTTGATAATCTGTTTTTGTTAATGTCAAGGCAGCAGGAACTGCATGTTGAAACGGCAGAACAGCCTGTATGCCGCATATCCGGCAAGCAGGGTGATACCTGTAAAAATCCAAAATATGGTTCTGCGCCTCTTCTTCTCTGAATTTTCCATCCGGTCAAACTCCGCCTTCAACCTTTCATAGCGGCTTTCCTTGTAGATCCGTCCGTTTACCAGAATCAATATGACAAACGGAACAAGGATATAGCCCAATATCCCCTTTGACTTGTGGAGAATATACAGATGCCATGCAGTCTGACTGTCAAGACAGTTGAGTATGACAGCCGTGAACAGCACGACATAGACATACTGCATAACAGTAACAGTCGCAAAGGTACGGTGCGGCAGGCCATGTTTGGTCGAATACCATGACCAATAGAAGATATTGTCCCAGAATGAAATTCGGGGAGGTTTGATGAAGGGCTTTTGCTTGTATGCTTCCTTCCTTTCCTGATTATATTTATGCCTTCTTTTCTCCATATTCCATTCAGTAATACCAAATATATGTATTTCAGAAACATTCCATTCATATAGGACAAAAGTAACGAAATCGATTGATTGTCATGCAATAATGTGGAAGAAATCAAGATAAATCTGTACTTAGAACCTCGTATCTTCAGTCCATTCCAGACTGTCCACTGGACAAAGTTCAACTTTCTTCATTTCATACCATACCGTCAGTAGTATCCTTATGCTGTCAGACGTATATCCCTTGCCCCATGTGCATTCGGCAAACTTCCGTGTGCCGTCCCTGATTTCATCAATGGTGGCATGGTTCAACAACCTTGCACGGAACCCTCCGTCCATATCCCCCTTTGTTGCCCGTACCTGCATCGCATAGACCGGTTGCCCGTATCGGGTCGTGCGTTCGTCTTGGTCGATCTGACGCTGCAAGGCTTCATTGGGTGCTTCCTGACGGGCTCCTATCTTGAAATGCAGTGAAAGATAATCCCTGTAACTTTGTGGTACTTCGACCAGCTCTTTCTCCGCAGGAACTGTATTCTCCGAGGCCATGGGAAACGCCATGTTCACAACTACCACTATTGCTACGATAACCGCCCAATAGACCGCTAACGCCCGTTTCCAGTAACGGGGACGCTTACGAAGTTCCTGACGGACTTCCTTGCATATCTTCTTATCGTCAAAAAATCCCAGAGGGATGGCCGACAGCAGCACCGCCAGGCCCACCAGACCATAGACGATAATCTTTTGCGGCACGTTTACCAGATGCACGTACCCGTCTTGTCCCCTTGCTGCCAGGAATGTGCCGGCCAACAGGACATATTCCGGGATGATGCTCAGGCAATATACTCCGGCAGCTAACGCCTTGTGCTTCCTCTTATTGTTCCATTCCGTGAAATGCGCATAAGGAATTTTATGCAGCATCACCAACATGCGGAAAAATCGGCTGAATATGTTCTTTCCTTCTGTCATTTGAGTATTTCATTTATCCATTTCAGTGCGGTTACTAATAAAACCATTGCGGGAATACCCAGTAAATAGAGAGAGAAAAAGAACAGGTTACGTCGGAAAGGACTGAACTTACAGCCCGCATAATGCTGCATGACCGCTTTCCGCCGGTAAGGCGGGTATATTTTGCCGAACAAGCGGTCTGTCATGATGACAGAAACGGAAAACACGATTACAAGAATGACTCCAAACACCTCGTATGCCAAGTCATGAAGGAAAAGACCGGCTATGGCCAGAAGCGGTATGAATATAAAAAGCACAATACAGGCCCACAGCATATCACTTCCTCTGGGCTGTTTGAAATTGACCTTGTGATAATTCTCCCATGTTATTTCTCCCAACCAGAACAGATAGTCGAAGAAATAATAACGTCGCTTTCGTTCTTGCTCTGTATATCCCTGTTTCCTCATAAGGTTTTCCGTTTATCTTATTTCCTTTCGCAAAATAGCAGGTCATAACCCGTATTTCCCGATATAACAGCAAAATAAGAAAAAAAAGACCACAAAAATCATATATAGAATGGACAAAATACTCCATTTCAGCTTTTGAGGTTCATTTTCAACTTCCTCCTTTATACGCTCAAAGGCCCCGTTTTTACACATGGTACGGTTGCGAAGCCGTTCAATGGTTAACATCCCTAACATATAAAATGCGAAATACAATGGTTCGTATTCTTTTGATAATACTTTATCCACAGATTTATCGATAAGTATTAATATCCCAAAATACAAAAGCACATCAAAGGAGGCCACAAACAACATTGCAGCATAACCTTCTCCGAGTGTTTTACCCAACCCCCATCGACGAAATTTATGAAACTTAATATAAATATACTTCCATACGTTCATAATTGTTTAACTGCAAATAAGACCGGTATCATTTTTTGAGACCACAAATACATTGACGATGCTACAAATGCAAGCGTAAATAAAACAAACAGCAACGAGAGTGTTCCCCACAAAAACTTTCTGGGTTCTTCCTCAACCTCTTTTTTTATACGCTCAAAAGCTCCCTTTTTACGCAAGGTATGGTTACGAATCATCCAAAGAATAAAACCTCCACCAAGTAAAATAAGTACATACAAAAGCCCGTAGCAAGGAATTAAATTATAACCTGTTAATCCATCTATCAAAAATACAATCCCCGAATATACGCAAAAGTCAAGCTCTACAACAAACAACATTGCCGTATAATCTCCTGCAAGTGTCTCCCGCCGGAATTGATAAAACTTTATATAGGTATATTTCCAAACATTCATTTTACTTGCTTGGCCGTTATGTTTAGTGGCTAACCGACCTTTCAGGGAAGGTTGAACCGCTTGTTAGCTGATATTTGATTATTCTTAATTCTAATATTTTTTGAGCTGCTTGATTTTTAATACTGTTTCGCAATATTTCCAATCTCCGTTTTCCTATACGTTTGTCTGAAGCCCGAAATATATCGGTCAATCCCCAATAATCATCTTCAAATCTGCGAGTTAATATATCTGAAACTGGGGTATCTATGTATTCCCGTATTAAGTTTGAAATAAAAGATATATCACAATAATATGGGTATTCGGCAGTTTGAGGTATATGTGCATGATGATGGGATACATGACCATCCTTATCAACAAAATCTTTTGGATAATCAAATATGATTTCTTTTCCTATGGTTATCCAATATCGAGGGCATGGACTTGTTGCCCTGTCGCTCCTCATAGGATATACAGCACAATGTATCTGGAAATCAATCTCTGGATCAATGATCAGATATAATTCCTTTTGCAATTTACTCCATCTTTTCATATATTCTTCCTCTGTAGCTAATGTTTGGTGGCTAACCGACCTTTAAGGGGAGGTTTAGCCGCTTGTTATTCTTTCAATTTGGATATGGAGTGTAATATTACAGCTCTTCTATTGGTTATACCGGTTTCTTCACATATACAAGCAATTCCATCAGACAATATTATGGCAAAGCCAAAATTTGACTGTATTCCTGCATTTATAGCCTCTGATATATCCGCCCATTTTTGATCCAGCTCAAAAAAACCGATGCAATATCCTTCTTTCTCTTTAGATAATTCACGAAGTCTATCTGTCAAATGGATTAAATCCGTAGAATTATAGACCTCGACAATCTTATTCTCATTTATAATATCCATCATATTATGACAAATTCGACTAATAGCTTTTACTCTTTTTTTGTTTGATGACAGTTCAAAAAAGAAACGGTCTTGATAACCAGAATTAATGAATTGCTTACAAAAAAAATCTTCTATGGTATTTCCTTTATTCATATCCAATTCTTTTGAAGAATAATGTCCGGCGAATAATCGACCTTTCGGGAGATTCATCCGCTTGTTAATCGCATTTCAACTCTCCCATGTAACATAATTGATTTTGCCCGTTTTGTCAGTGTTGATAACCACCACCATATCGGCAATCTCACGTCCTATGGTATAATCCCATACAGCATAGTTTTCGTTGCCGGGATAGAAACCGATGCGTTTCAATTTTAATGCAGTCAATAACCTTTCTTCTTTGGACTTAGAGGCATCTGTACCTACTAAAACTTTATCAATTATAGAAGCGTCCAATTCTTCAAGATGAAAATCGACATATTCCTTAACATCACCTCCATCTTCGTAATCGGCACGAATGGCTGCTTCCACATCGGCTTTATGTTGTTCCAAGTCCTTGATATAGTTTTCATATTCTGCAACCCAGTCATATTCAGGCATACCATCATAGAAATTCAGATCTAATTTTATCTGACGATTGTCAATAACTATTTGTCCCTCATTATATTCTTGGGAAGAGTTGATTTCTACTTCTCCGAAGTAAGTAATGTTCTTTTTCATATTTCGTCTTTTTTATTCTTTCAAGCGATTAATGTTTGGCAGCGTTCCGCTTATTCAGTCGGTTTGCTGTCTATTATCTGCTTATTTATAGTTTTCAAAAATGAATTAATTACCTCAAATTCATCTCTATTACATCTAATCTTGGAAATAGTTTCTGAGGTTGTTTTATAGACCATTATTAAAGTTTCTTTCCTGTAGCTAAACACTACATTACTTAAGTCTGTCATTCCCTTACCGCCTTTACCAAATCTATAAGGGAAATAATATTTTACCTTTTGATTACCTCTGTCAATATCAATATAACCATTCTTGTTTGAGCCACAAACGATGCTTAAATGCAGATAGTTATTTGTCTCAATATGCGAAGATACAAAAGGGGCAGAAAAGAGAAACATACCTATCAATATTGTCAGTACGATTTTCATTCTAATACATTCTTTTTTAGGCTATAAGCAGATAATGGGATGCAGCTTGCCGCCGTTAGGTGGCATAGGTGCTTGTTAGTCGCATATTTAACTTTCACAAGTAATATCTAATATTTTTCCTTTATTGTCAGTATGTACT